>JADLBB010000274.1 GCA_020848055.1 Chloroflexota bacterium
AGACCCGGGCAGCCGTTCCGAGCTAGGGCTCGATCTGGCGCTGCAGCCGCCGCACCACCTCGGCCGTCTCGCCGTCCGCGCCGTGGCCCGGCTCGGACGCAGGACCTGCGAAGGTGCCGAACTGCCGATCGCCGGCGTCGCCCAGCCCGGGCACGATGTAGCCGCGCTCGTTGAGATGCGAGTCGAGCGCGGCGACGTGGACGTCCACGTCGGGATGGGCAGCGGTGAGCGTGGCCACCCCCTCGGGCGCAGCGATGAGCGAGACCTGCTTGACCCGGGCCGCGCCCCACGCCTTGAGGATGTCGATGGTGGCCGACGCCGAGCCTCCGGTGGCCAGCATCGGATCGAGCACCAGGCAGACCTGCACCGATGCGGCGTCGGGCAACTTGTTGTAGTACTCGACCGGCTTGAGCGTGCGCTCGTCGCGGTACAGGCCGATGTGCCACACCTCGGCGGTGGGCAGCAGCTCGAGCATGGCGTCAACCATGCCCAGGCCGGCGCGCAGGATGGGGATCAGCCCGACGCGGGGCTCCAGGCGGGCGGCCGTCATCGGCTCCAGCGGCGTCTCGATCGCCTCCGGCCGGGTCGCGAGGTCGGCCATGGCCTCGTAGCCGAGCAGCCAGGTCAGCTCACGGACGATCTCGCGGAACTTCTTGGGTTCGGTGCGCTTGTCGCGCAGGATCGACAGCTTGTGGGCGACGAGCGGATGGCTGCTGACGTGGAGCGGCATCGGGCCGATTCTAGCGGTCCGGTGGGTGGCGCAGACACCGGTATTCCCCCGCGGACCGCATGCTGCTAGGCTATCGGTCCCAACCTGCGAGCGAATGCGCAACGGATCGTGCCCAAGACCGTCGCCCGACCGGTTACCGTGAGGAGGAATTGAGCACATGGTTTTCGGATCGAAGCGAGACACAAAGCCGGAGGGTCTCTCGCGCGAGGACGTCGTCGGGAACCTGTATCCGGACAACCTGACGAGTGAGGTCGACGTGGCACAACCTGCAACCACCGAGTTTCCCCGAAGCAGCGACCGAGGCAACGAGTCGGTCATCGATCCCCACGCGCGCTTCAACGGCAAGTACGTCAGCGACCGCGACCTGCGCATCGAGGGCGAGGCGCAGGGTGAGATCGAGTGCCAGGGCACGCTGATCATCAGCCCCCAGGCCCGCGTGCGCAGCGCCATCAAGGCCCACAACGTGATCGTCAGCGGCGACTACGAGGGTGACGTGGACTGCGGCGGCCGCTTCGAGATCGGTTCGACCGGGCGGGTCAAGGGCAACGTCAAGACCCAGGTCCTGGTCGTCAAGGAGGGCGCCCACTGGGAGGGCGGCGTCACCATGACCCGCGAGGCTGGCCCGCGACCGGCGCCGGGATCGCAGGCCTCCGGCGGCAGCCAGGGCCAGCCGCGTCAGGCGATGGGTCCTGATGGCGGCGGATCGGCTCAGGGCGGCAGCATCTTCGGCAAGGGCGAGCGCGACGCCGCGACTGCCGGTACCGCGCGCGAGGGTCAGCCGGCACGACCTGGCGGCGAATAGCCTCCAACATTCGCTCGACGCATCCGACGGCGCGCGTGCCCGGCGCCGTGTGACGCGCATGCATCGTGGCTGAGCGGCGCGCGGCCGCCGAGGCCGCTCGGCCCGTCCTGGTCGAGGTCCTGCGCGGCGGCCGGGTGGAGTCGGTGCATCGGGGCTCCATCGCCGTTGTCAAGCCGGACGGCAACCGGATCGCATCGGTCGGTGATCCGGATCAGTTCATCTTCGCCCGATCGTCCGCCAAGCCGTTCCAGCTGGCGCCGTTCATCGCGTCGGGCCTGTTCGACACCTACCGCCTGGGAACCGAGGCGATTGCCATCATGGCCGCCAGCCACAACGGGGAGGACCGGCACGTCCGCCTGGTACAGGACATCCTGCGCGGTGCCGGCCTGACCAGTGCGGTGCTGCACAACCAGGTCCACCCGCCGTTCGACACCGAGACGGCCCATCGGCTCATCCGCGATGGCGAGAAGCCGACCGTGCTGCGCGGCAACTGCTCGGGCAAGCATGCGGGCATGGTGCTGTTCGCCAAGGCGGCCGGCTGGCCGCTGGACGGCTACTGGGAGTCCGAACACCCGGTGCAACAGCGAGCGCTTGAGACCATCTCCGCCGTCTCGGATGTGCCGATCGAGTCGATCGCGGTCGCGGTGGATGGCTGCGGGGTTCCGACCTTCGGCCTGCCGCTGACCGGCCTGGCCACCGCGTTCGCGCGCCTCGCCGATCCTTCCGCGGTCGCCGACCCGCCGCTCAGCCGCGCGCTGTACCGCATCCGCGACGCGATGACGGCGCATCCCGAGCTTGTCGCGGGCGAGCGCCGCCGGATCGACACGGCACTCATGCGCACCTATCGGGGCCGCGTCGTCAGCAAGGGCGGCGCCGAGGGCGTGCTGGCCATGGGCCTGCCGCCCGGCGCCCTGCCCGCGGGCGCCCCTTTCGGCGACGGGCCGATGGGGATCGTGGCCAAGATCGAGGACGGCAACGCGGCCCGCCGAGCAGGCGACGCCGTCAGCGTGGGGGTCCTTCGTCAGTTGTGCCTGCCGATGGACCCATTGCCGCCGGCGGTCGATGAGCTCGCCAACCCGCCGATCGTCGATCCGCGCGGCGTTCCGGCGGGCGCGGTGCGCCCGACCTTCAGGCTGAGTCGTCGCGGCCGGGGCTAGCTTCCGCTGACCCCGAGCAGCAGCCGGATGATCTCAGCCAGGCGCGCGTAGATCGGCGCCAGCAGGAGGGCGGGCAGGAAGTTCGCCACCCGCACCTGCTTGATGTCGAGCAGGCGGAGCGCAACCCCGAGCAGCAGGACGCCGCCGCTGGCGGAGATGGCGATGACGGTCGAATTGCCCAGGCTCGTCGCCAGCACGGCCGCGCTGGCCGCGATGCCGCCCTGCACGACCAGCACGGTCCCTGCGGCCAGGGCCACGCCCCAGCCCAGGGCGGCCGCGAACGCGATGCTGGTCACGCCATCGAGCAGCGCCTTGACCGCCAGCAGGCCCATGTCGTTCGACAGGCCGTTCTGGAGCGAGCCGAGGATGGTGAGCGGTCCGACGCAGAACACCAGGCTGGCCGTCACGAATCCCTCGGCGATGCGGCTGGGTCGATCGGCCGGGACGAACCGATGCTGGATGCGCCTCCCGAGCGCCTCGAGCGCGCCGTCGAGGTCCAGGATCTCGCCGATCACGACGCCCGCTAGCACGGCCGCGAGCACCGCCAGTTCGTCCCCGGGTTGGGCCTGGCCGCGATCGAACACCATGAGCGCCAGGCTCATGCCGATGACCGCGGTGAACAGGCCGAGGCCCGCGGTCAGGCTGGCCTGCATGCGCTGTGGCATGCGCGCGCCGGCCGTGACGCCGATGACGGTGCCCACCAGGACGGCGACCACGTTGAGGAGGGTGCCGCTCAGGAACACGGCCCCAGACTAACCGGGATTCCCGGAGGTCGTCCGCCGTCGACGACGGCCCCTGCTAGCATCGACGCATGGATGGACCGATGCGGGTGCGCATGGCCCCCAGCCCGACGGGACCGCTGCACATCGGCACCGCGCGAACGAGCCTGTACAACCTGCTTGCCGCACGCCACGCGGGGGGCACGTTCGTGCTGCGCATCGAGGACACCGACGTCGCGCGCAGCACGCCGGAGTTCGAGCGCGACATCATCGATGGCCTGCACTGGCTCGGCATCACCTGGGACGAGGGTCCGCAGGTGGCCGGCGGCACCGACATCGGGCCGCACGCCCCGTACCGGCAGAGCCTGCGCCTGGAGCTGTACGCGCGAGAGGCCGGCAGGCTGCTGGCGTCGGGTGCTGCGTATCGGTGCTGGTGCACGCCAGAGGAGCTCGAGGCCGTGCGCCGTGCCCAGGAGGCGGCCAGGGAGCCTCCTCGCTACAACCGGCGCTGCCTGTCCCTGACCGATGCGGACGTGGCCGCCTTCACCGCCGAGGGGCGCCGAGCCGCGATTCGCTTCAAGGTCCCGGCCGAGCGCATCGGGTTCGACGACATCGTGCGCGGCGAGGTCGAGTTCGACAACGCGCTGCTGGGCGACTTCGTGATCGTGCGCAACGACGGCGTGCCGCTGTACCACTTCGTGGTGGTCATCGACGACGAAGAGATGGGCATCACCCACGTCATCCGCGGCGAGGATCACCTGTCGAACACGCCCAAGCACATCGCGCTCATTCGCGCGCTCGGCTATCGGGAACCCCGGTTCGGCCACATCCCGCTGATCCTCAACCAGGACCGCTCCAAGATGAGCAAGCGCAAGAGCCAGACGGCCATCGCCGCCTACCGCGAGGATGGCTACCTGCCCGAGGCACTGGTCAACTTCCTGGCCTTCCTGGGCTGGTCGCCCGGCACCGAGGAGGAGCTGTTCACCCTCGACGAACTGGCCGACCGCTTCGAGATCGGCGCGGTGCACCGTGGCGGCGCGATCTTCGACCGCGATCGGCTCGACCACCTCAATGGCGTCTACATCCGTGCCCTGACCGACACGCAGCTGGCCCTTCGCCTGCGGCCGTGGGTGCCTGCCGCGGTGGACGACGCCGGCCTGCTGGCGATCGTACCGCTGGTGCGCGAGCGGCTGGTGCGGCTTGGAGACGTCGTCGGGCTCGCCGGATTCCTGTGGGAGCCCGACGCGGTCGTGTCCAGTTGGTACTCGCCCGACCTGCTCCGGCCGCGGAACGGTGGACCCGAGGCGGCCGAAACGGCCCTGGCCGGTACGATCGCGACGCTGTCGGCCATGGCCCCGGCAGAGTTCGCGGCCGACGAGATCGAGCACCGCATCCGGACCGCCGCCGAGACGGCGGGGGTCAAGGCCGGCGACTTCTTCACCCCGATACGCGTCGCCATCACCGGTCGCACCGTGTCGCCGCCGCTGTTCGCCTCGCTCGAGCTGCTTGGCCGCGACCGGTCGCTCGCCCGACTGGCCGATGCCAGGGCCAGGCTCGCAACCTCCGGCGCCCGATGAGCGAACCGGCACCTGGCTCGGCGGCTCCGCGCCTCGACCAGCTTGCGGTCATGGACCTGTTCGTCCCGATTCGCTCTTCGTCGGGCGACTCGCCCGATCCGGCCCGCCTGGGCAACGATGCCTTCCGGCGCGGCACCGATGAGGCCGGCGCACGGTTCGTGGCCGCCTTCACGACCATCGGGAACCTTCGCGACTTCGGACCACCTGGCAGCGACCACGTCCGAATGGCCGCCCGGGACCTGTTCGAGCGGGCGGAATCGACTGCTGAGCCCGTCGTGGTGGACCCCGGCGCGCCGAGCGAGGTAAGGGTCGCGCCGGGCGTGCTCGGGTTCCTGGCGGCCGGGATCGATCCCAACATTCCGGCAGCCATGCGCTCGCGCCGGCCGCTGGGCGGTCTGCCGGAGCTCGAGGCTCCCGGCGAAGTGCCGGCGGACCTTGCGCGCGACCTGCGCACCGTCCTGGGGGCGTTGCCGAAGGTCGAACGCGCCTGGCTGCTGCGTGCCGGCACGTCGTGGGCGGCCGGCATCCAGATGACCCCCGACGCTCTGCTGGGCGACTTCGACGACATCCGCAACCGGCTGCACGCCGTGGCGGCCGAGCACCTGGGTTCGGCGCGGGAGCTGGCCGTGACGGACCTGCGCGCGCCGGCCCTGCGCGAGGCGTTCGATGCCATCGCCGCTCCGTTCCACGTGCGAGCAGCGCCGTCGCGCGGCCTGCTGGGTCGCCTGTTCGGCGGATCGGGCGAGGGTTAGGGAACCAGGACCAGCCGTCCGGCGACCTCGCCACGACGCAGACGCTCGTGCGCGGCAGCAGCCTGGGCGAGCGGCGTCCGCTCCACGTCCCACTGCAGGCGTCCGACCCGCGCCAGGCGAACGACCTCCCGCAGATCATCGCGTGAGCCCCAGGCCACGGTGGTGAACCACGATTCGATGGCGGGCCGATCCATGCTCATCTCGAGGCGACCGCCTCCTTCGCCGACCAGGACGACTGCACCGCCGGGCGCCACGGCATCGGCGGCGAAGGACAGCGTGTCGTCGGTGCCGACCAGGTCGAACACGACCTCGGCTGGTCCGCCCAGCGCCTCGTGCGCGGCGCTCGCGTCGGCATTGAGCAGCGCCTCATCGGCCCCGCGGTCGATGGCCCGCGCAACCCTTGCCGGGTCAGCCTCCGACACCACGATCCGCGCGCTTCCTCCGCCACGGCGCAGCCGCAGGAAGGAGAGCACGAACCCACCGACCCCGCCGCAGCCGATGAGGAGCACGCGCGGGCTCCCAGCCAGCCAGGGCCCGGCGCGCTTGACGGCGCGGAAGGCCGTCATGCCGGCATCGGCCAGGGGGGCGGCGTCGGCCGGGTCGAGGTCGCCGAGCCGGACCAGGTGCCGGGGATGCGGCACGATCATGTACTCGGCGTAGCCGCCGTCGCGCTGGAAGCCGGGAGCCAGGGACCGGTCGCAGCGTTGTTCGGCGCCCGCGAGACAATCGGCGCATGTGCCACATCCCCAGCCGCCGGAGACCAAGGTCGCATCGCCGGCTGACAGGTGCGAGCGTCGGAGCAACGGCGCGGCGTTCGGGCCGGACGCGTCAATCCAGCCGGACACCTCGTGGCCCAGCGTCCGCGGCAGCACGACGCGCGCCTGTGTGCCGTCCACGATGTGCAGGTCGGTGCGACACACGCCGCAGCCGGCGACGCGAATGCGAACCTCGGTGCCGGCCGGCTCCGGGATCGGCACATCCACGAGCGTAAGCGATCCGCTGGAAGCGTCCAGGCGGACGGCGCGCATCGGCGGTCAGGAAGCGACCGAGGCTTCCTCGGTCGTGCGTCTCACCGGCGGCAGGATGGAGCGGATGGCGCGATCGACCAGGCTGGGCGGGTCGATCGGGTCGATCACCGCGCGGATGATGCCTTCGTGGTCCACGGCCATCGCCACCGGCCGCGCGACATTGACGTTCCCGTTCGCGGCCTTGGTCTCGATGCCAAGCAGTTCGACCGCAGAGCGGCGCTCGTCGCTGAGCAGCAGGAATGGCAGCTTCAGCTTGCTGGCGTAGGCGGCCTGGTCCACCTGCGAGTCCACGCTGATCGCCACCGCGGCGATGCCGACATCCCGGAGCCGGGAGTAACCCTCGCTCAGGGCCGCGACGATCTCGGTGCCCCGTCGCTCGGCCTCTCCGCTCAGGGACGGGCCGGCGAAGAAGAGCAGCAGCACCGGTTGCCTGGTGACCCAGCTGCGCAGGTTCAACAGGTATCCATCGGTTGCGCGCAGGCCCACCGAGGGCAGGGCGTCTCCGACCTTCAGCCTCGTGCTCATCGGCACGATTGTAGCCGGGCGCGGCGCGGCGAATCGGTCCGGCCGCTGCGCTGCGCCGCCTGCTTGCGCTACCGTTGCGACCATGTCCGCCTTTCGCCTGCTGTGTCTCGACGCCGGCTTCACCCTGCTGTCGCCGCGGCGAACGCTGGCCGATGCCCTGTCCGGCGTCCTCGTCAATGACGGCGTCGAGGTCAGCGAGGACGCCATGCGCGCAGCCTGGGAGGAGGCCGACCACTGGTTCTGGGATGAATACCACCGACCGGGCAACGACACCTGGACCGACGACGAGCGCATCGAGGACTACTGGCGCCGCTACCACAGCGTCATGCTCGACCAGCTGGGGCTCGAGGCCCGACACGCGGTGCTGGACCGCATCCTCGCCACCCAGTTCGCCCCCGACGCCTGGGAGGCTTATCCCGACGTTGTCCCGATGTTGAAGGCCGTCCGCGAGATGGGCGACGTGCGGATCGGGATCGTCAGCGATTGGGGCTCCAACCTGCGAGACATCCTGGCCAACCTGGGTCTCGACTCGCGCCTCGACTTCGTGCTCGCCTCCGGGGCCGTCGGCGTGGCCAAGCCCAACCCGGACTTCTTCCGCCTGGCGCTCGACCGTGCCGGCGTCGCTCCCGCCGAGGCGATCATGGTCGGCGACTCGTACCGTGCCGATGTGCTGGGCGCCTGGAGCGCCGGCATGGATGCGGTCTGGCTCGATCGACGCGTGGGTGCGAACGTGACTCCCGCCGACGAGCCCGTGCCGCCCGACATGATCAGGATCCACTCCCTGGCGGCACTGCCGGACCTGGTGCGCGGCGGCGGGCCGCTGCCGCGCCCAGCGCAGAGCGGCACGCCGCCCACGGCGTCGGGCTAGGGCCGCCGATGGGCGCGGCCTCCGGCGTCGTCGTCGACAAGTTCGGTGGATCGGTCCTGCGCAGCCCACAGGACATCGTGGGTGCGGTGTCGGTCGTGGAGCGCCAACGCGCTGCCGGGCTGCGGCCGGTGGTGGTGGTCAGCGCCTTCGAGGGGGTGACCGACACCATCCTGGAGGCCGCCGGCGTGCTGCTGCCCGATGGGGCGGCCACGCTGCGCACGCCGTCCCATGATCCGGAGTCGCAGAAGGCCCGCGAGACCGATCGCGCCCTGGCGACCGGCGAGGCGCTGTCGGCCGCGCTGTTCGCCCTCGGCCTGGTGGCGCGCGGCATCCCGGCCCGATCGTTCTCCGGGGCCGAGGCGGGCATTCGGACCGCCGCCGCGCACCTGGGGGCGGAAGTTCGGCGCGTGCTGGCACGTCCATTGCGCGACGCCCTGGCCGAGGGCATCGTGCCGGTGGTGGCCGGCTTCCAGGGAATCGGCACGCACGGCGAGCTCACCACGCTCGGTCGCGGTGGGACGGACCTGTCGGCGGTGGCGCTGGCCGTTGCGCTGCGCGCCGATCGTTGCGAGTTGTTCAAGGACGTCGGGGGCGTGCTGGAGTGCGACCCGCACATCGTGCCCGCGGCGCGCTTCCTGCCGCAGGTGGACGCGATCCAACTGGAGTTGCTGGCCGCCATGGGCGCCGAGATCGTGCACCCGGTCGCGGTCCGCCGGGCCCGTCGGGGTCGGATGCCTCTCGTGGTGCGTGCCCTCGACGACGATGCGCCGCAGACGGTGGTGCGTCCGGCGGCGCGGGAGGATGACGGCGTGCTCATGCTGGCGTTGGACCGCAAGGAGCGCGTCGCGCGCATCAGCCTGGTCGGGCCGGCGGCGCTGATGCCCGAGGTGCTGCCGCTGCCAGCCCATGGCGAGGGCGCGTTCGACCAGGGCGGCATGCGCGTGGTGTGGGCGGAGGTCCCGGTGGCCTCGGCTGAATCGGCCGCGCTGGCGGTGCATGCGGCGTTCATGGCACGCAGCTGACTGCCACATATGGCATTTGGTGCACGCCGGGTGTCGACCACGGATCGGCGCGACTTCGAGGTGGTCGGTGTCGGGGTCGGCCTTACCCTTCTACCGAAGTCGCGACGGCCTCGTGATCGGCGGCCCGCGTCGGGCCGGGGCCGAGCTGGATGACCACCGCGGCGACGAGGATGAGCAATCCGCCCAGCAGCTGAATCGGGGCCGGTCGCTCGGCCAGCAGCCAGGCAGCCAGCGCGGTGCCGACGACCGGCTCGAGCGTTGAAAGCACCGCGGCGCGTGGCGCGCCCAGGCGCCGGATGCCCAGGATGAAGGCCAAGGTTGGCACGCCCGCGCCGATGATGCCCGCCAGCGCCACGGGCACCAACGCAGCGCTCGACCCCAGCGGCTGGGCCAGGGTCCCGAGCGAACCGATCAGGGTCGCCGCCACGACGTAGCAGGCAGCCGCGCCCCCCATCGTCAGGGCCGCGGCCTGCGCGCCGGGGACGCGCGCGAACCCGTGGCGCGCGGCCAGGATGTAGAACACCTGCGCCAGTCCGGCCAGGAACGCCAGCCCCATGCCCAGCGGGTCCAGCGAGCCAAACGAGCCGGCGCCGATGACCACGAGGCCCATTCCACCGAGCGACACTCCGAGCGCGGTCCAGCGCGGACCGTCGAGGTGCTCACCGAACCACAGCGAGGAGGCCGCGGCCACTCCCACCGGGTAGAGGTAGAAGATCAGCAGGGTCAACGCGATCGAGATGCGCTCGAAGGCGATGAACGCCGCCAGGTTGAGCACCGCGTTGGCCAGCGCTGCGGCGAGCATGAACCAGCGATCGCCCGCCGGCAGCGACCGCATCGAGACCGGGCGTGCGCTGAGCGGCACCACGCGCAGTCCGATGAAGGCGCCCACCACCGCCGCACCGATGGCCGCTCGCCAGGTGACGAGCGTCAGGGAGTCCACGCCGGCATCGCCGGCGAAGCGGCTCAACGGGCCCAGGGTGCCGAAGCAGGTGGCCGCCAGCACCACCAGACCGGCGCCGGCCAGATCCGGCCCGGCCCCACGCATTCGCGTCAACGTGGAGCGGTGGCCGGCTCGCCAGCCTCGGCCGTCTCGAGCTCCGCGATCAACCTCTCCACCTGGGTGGCGAGATGGTTGACGGTGTCGCGCAGCTCGTTGTGGCGTGCGACCAGCCGGCGGACGAGGTCCGCATCGGCGTAGGTGGCAGGATCGGCCAGGCGGTCCGACAGCTCGCTTATCTCTCGTTCGGCCTCGCTCGCACGGTGCTGGGTGGCGGCCAGCTGGTCGCGCGCGTCGCGTGTGCGGCGGTGTCGCTCGTTGCGTTCCTCCGCCTCGCGGCGGCGCCTCTCGGAGGCGGCTTGCGATGACTCGCGCGAACGAGACGCGGGCGCAACCACGCCGCGTGGCGTCGAGTGCGCGCCCTCGACCGCGCCGCGGGCCTCGATGTCCACCCCGCGCTTGGCGGCGTAGTACTCGAAGTCACCGGGATACAGCGTCGCGTGGCCGTCGTTGACCTCGACGATCGTGTTGGCCACGCTGCGAATCAGGTATCGGTCGTGGGTGATGAGCACGATCGTGCCGGCGAACGCGTTGAGCGCATCCTCCAGCACGTCGCGGCTGGTGATGTCGAGGTGGTTGGTCGGCTCGTCCAGGCACAGCAGGTTGGCCGGATCGGCCAGCAACTTGGCCAGTGCCAGCCGGGTCTGCTCCCCGCCGGACAGGACGCCGACCTTCTTGTCCACCGACTCGCCGCTGAACAGGAACGCGCCGAGCAGGGCGCGCACCTCGCTGCTGGTCAGCATCGGTGCCGCATCGGCCAGTTCGTCGTACACCGTCTTGGCGGCGTCGAGGGCGTCGATCTGGTGCTGCGCGAAGTAGGCGACCCGCACGTTGCTGCCCAGCTCGCGCGTGCCACCCTCGAAGTCGAGGACGCCGGCCAGGATCTTGA
>JADLBB010000275.1 GCA_020848055.1 Chloroflexota bacterium
GGCCGAGAGGGTTCGCAAGGCCGACGGCGACGAGGCGCGCGCGGCGACCGGTTACGCCATCGGTGGGGTGCCACCCTTCGGCCACGACACTGCGGTGCGCGTGGCGGTCGATCGAGACCTGCTGAAACACGCGACGGTGTGGGCGGCGGCGGGGCTCCCCGACGCGGTGTTCGCCATCACCCCGGACGACCTGGTGCGCGTCAGCGGGGCGATCCCGGCCGACATCGCCGCTCCCAGCTGACGCAGTGCCGCTCGGGGTCGCGTTCGCGCTCATGGTCCTCGCCGGCGTGGTGCTGGCGACGGTCTCGCTGGCCGTGCTGCGCGGCGCGTCGGCACGACTGCGCACCGCCCGGCGGCTGGCCGGCCCGCCGGAATGGCCGGTCGGACAACTGGCCGGCGGCGACGAACTACCGGAACGCCCGGTGCGGGTGGCTGGCCGCATCCGCTGCCGGGATCCGCTCGATGCCGGCGACGGCGAGCGCCTCGTCGCCTTCCACCGCGACGTCGAGGTCCGCATCGGCGGTCGATGGCGCAGCGTGGAGCGCATGCGCGCGACCCGCTCGTTCGAGCTTTGGGACCACGACGGCTCGCTCACGATCGACCCGGCGCTGGCAGCCGAGCCACTCGTCACCATCCCCCAGGTCTGGCACGGCTCGCCGGACGAGCTCGAGGAACCACACGCCTCTGCGGTGGCACGCCTCGTCGAGCGCGAGGGCAGCGCGACCGAGGCTCGTGCGATCACGCGCAGCATCAACATCGCCGACCGGCTGCTGGTCCTGGCTTCGGCGGCCCGTGGCACCGGCGGCGGACCCCGCCTCGAGCCGCCCGAGGGCGGCTACATCATCAGCAATGTGACTCTCACCGAGGCCATGCGGCTGCTCGCCGGCGCCCGGCCGCGCGCCTCGGCGCTGGCCGTCGTGGGTGTCGCGCTGGCGATCGCCCTGGTGGCCATCGGCGGCATCGGCGCCTTCGCCAGCGCCATCCTGGGCTGACGGGGCCGAAGTACCCGGGCGGGGGTACGATCGAGGCATCGTCGCACGCTCCTCCCGTTTCTAGCATCCGGTGCACGGTTCCTACCGAATGTTCCAGCCGACGAGGTTGAAACCGGTTGGACCGCAGTGGAGACACACGTGCCCGGACCGCAGGTCGATGCGCTCCTGACGGTGGCTCAGGCGGCCACCCTGCTCGGCGTGCATCCGAACACGCTGCGCAGCTGGACCGATGCCGGCCGGCTCGTCGCGTACCGCATCAACGAGCGTGGCGACCGGCGCTACCGGCGCAGCGAGGTGATGCGCCTGCTCGTTACGGACGGGTTGGACGATGCGGGCGACGATGCCGGATCGGCTGGGCTGAGGCCCGCACTGCACGCCGAGGCGGCCGCGCCGGCGACCGCGGGTGAGCTCGCCATCTTCGGACGCATCGCCACTGCCCTGGCCACGACGCCCACCGCCGGCGCAGTCGCCGCAGCGGTGATCGGGGCACTGCGCGCTGAGCTCGGCATCGCGCGCGCCGCCGTCTACGTGGCCACCGACGCGGGCGCCAGCCTGATCGCGCACGCGGGCTACCGGCGGCCCCCGCCGCCAACCCGCGACCTTCCTGCCACGGCACGATCCGACGACGGCGATGGACGCGTGCTGCGCCTCCTGACCCGGGGACGACCGGTGGGCGTGCTCGTCCTCGACGACGAGTCGGGCGCGCGCCTGCGGCCGGCTTTCGTGCGCTCGCTGGTCGCGACGTTGGCGACCTCCCTGTCAACCGCTGCCCTCATCGGCCGAGCCCGTGGCGAACTCAAGCGCTCGCGGGCGCTGCGCACGGTCGTCAAGGAGCTGACCGGGACGCTCGAGCTCGGCAGCGTGCTGGGTGACATCGTCAACCTGACCCGTACCCTGTTCGAGGCCGACAAGGCCGGCCTGTGGCTGATTGCTCCGGGCACACACCCGTTCCAGCTGGCTGCACACCACAACCTGGGCGAGGGGTTCCTGGAGGCCGTCGGGGCCCTGACGGTCGACGACACGACCCTCGGTCACCGGGCCGTCGCCGAGCGCCGAACGGTCGTGGGCAGCCCCTCGGCCGACGACCCTGCCACAGCCATGCAGGCGGCCATGTACGCCGCCGAGGGCATCGCCACCGGCTGCCTGGTCCCGCTGATAGCGGGTGACGAGGTGCTGGGCGTGCTCGGGCTGTACCACCAGCGCCCGAGGACCTGGCCGGCCGAGGAGCTCACCCTGGTGCGGGCATTCGCAGACCAGGCGGCGGTGGCCATCCAGAACGCCCGCCTGTACCGATCGGTGGCCGAACAAGCGGCCCGCATGCGATCCATCCAGGACCTGTCCGCCCGTCTCAACCGGCTGACCGACGCGAGGGCCATCGCGCGGGCCATCGTGACCGAGGCGTCGTCCCTCGCGCAGTACCACGACATCCGCGTCTACGCGATCGACTGGGAGCGTCGCATGTGCGACCCCATCGCCTTCACGCGCGAGATGTTCGACGCGACGCCCGAGGAGGCCGAGGACCTGCTGCGCGTCGCCGTCGGGGAGGGATTCACCGGCTGGGTCGCGGAGCACGGCGAGCCCCTGCTCATCAACGACGCGCTCGATGACGGACGCGGCAAGACGATCGAGGGCACCGACGACATCCCCGAGTCGATGCTGCTGGTGCCGATGATGTACGAGGGTCGAGCGCTCGGCGTCATCGTGCTCAGCCAGCTTGGCTACAACCGCTTCACCGATGACGACCTGCAGACGATGAACATCTTCGCCGGCTACGCGGCCCAGGCCATCGCCAACGCCACGACCTATGAACAGCTCCTGGCGCAGTCAACCGAGCTCAAGCGGCGGGCCGACTCGCAGCGCCGGCTGCTGGAGACCAACGAGCGCCTGCTGTCAACCCTCGACCAGGCCGACGTGCTCGAGACCATCGCCGACGGCCTGCGCGACGTGGTCACCTACGACAACCTGTCCATCTACCGCACCGATCACGCCGCGCGCGTCATGCACCCGGTGTTGACCCGAGAACGCCACGCCGACGAGGTCAGCCGCTACGTCATCCCATTCGGCTCCGGCCTGATGGGCTGGGCCGTCGAACACCGGCAGCCGATCCTCGCCAACGACGCGCTGAGCGACCCGCGCGCGCTCCAGATCCCCGGCACGCCGGCCGATCCCGAGGCGGTCGTGGTGGTCCCGCTCATGGCCGAGGGCGAGGTCATCGGGGCGCTGAACGTCTCGCGCGTCGGTGGGCCCGAGGTCTACTTCTCCGACTCCGACTTCGAGCTGGTCCAGCTCTTCGCGGTGCAGGCCTCGATCGCCCTTCGCAACGCAGACGAGCACCACGCGGTGAGCAAGCTCGCCGATACCGACGCGCTCACCGGCCTGGCCAACCACGGTGCCTTCCAGCGCGACCTGGCCACGCGCATCAGCGACGCCGAAGACGAGGCCTTCTCGGTGCTGATGATGGACCTGGACCGCTTCAAGACCTACAACGACCGACGCGGGCATCCGGCCGGTGATGACCTGCTGCACCGCGTTGCGATGGCCATCTACGGCGCCGCCCGCAGCGACGACCACGTGTACCGCTACGGCGGCGACGAGTTCGCGCTCATCCTGCCCGGGGCCACCTCGGAGCAGGCGGCGCGGGCCGGAGACCGCGTGCGGCGCGCGGTCGCCAGCCTGACCGAAGGCCAGCCGCTACCCGTGACGCTCACCGTCGGCGTGGCCGCCTACCCCGACGACGCGGCCGACAGGGCCGGCCTTATCGCTGCGGCCGACAGCGCGCTCTACTACGGCAAGCGCTCGGGTGCCGACCGGGTGGTCCGGGCGGCCGGGCTGGCCCACCAGGTTGACAATCTGCGCGGCACGCTGGAGGAGATCGCAGAAGCGGCGCTGCGCGAGGAAGATGGTCGGCGCGTCGAGCATCTGGTCGGCCGCGCGGTCAACCTGCCCGGCACCAAGACGCGCCACGACGCCAGCGTGAGAGACGCCCTGCTGGCCGTGACCCGTTCGTTCGAGGCCGGCGAGGCCGACGATCCCGGCCGGCTGGACCGGGTCGGTCGCCTGGCGGGAGCCATCGCCGAGCGCATGCGCCTCGGCTCCGAGCAGGAGCGCTGCATCGAACTGGCCGCACGCCTGCGTTCGCTCGCGGACGAGGGCGTCGCCGAGCTGAAGCAGGTCGGGTCGCTGCGTGACGTGGCCGCCGTCATCACCGGCTATCGACGCCTGGCGGGCGGCGACCGACCCCGCGGCCGCAGGGCCACGCTGCCTGTCGGCGCTCACGTCCTGGCGGTGGCCGCTGCCTACGACGAGCTGGTTGCGGGAGGCCCGGACGCCGGCCTCGGTCGCGCGGAGGCGATCGACCGCATCTCCAGCGCATCGGCCGGCCATCCGACCGAGGTCGTGGCCGCCCTGGCGGCCGTGGTCGATCACCGGCCCGACGTGGGCCGCCGAAGGCGGCGCGCCGATGGTCGCAAGGGGGAGCTGGGCGCCGCCTGAGGTATCATCCGCGGCGTCCATGAAGTTCCCGCGCCGTATCCCGCCGCGCCCCTCCATGGTGGCGACCGCGGCGCTGGTCGCCTCCGTCGTGCTGGCCGGCTGCGCGTCCGAGACCCCGGCCACCGCGACCCCGTCGCCGGCGCCCCCCTCCGCGCCGCCCACGGCGCGCCCGGCGACGCCCAGCCCATCTCCAACACCGGCGCCCACGCCGCGCTTCAGCAACGCGCCCGATGACGAGCTGGCGGCGCTCATCCCAACCGAGGCGGCCGGCGCCACCGTCGTCGTCGCGCCGTTCGACGAGGTGGCCCTGACGCCCGGCGACATCGGTGAGGCGTTCGGCTCGATCGGGGCCCGCTTCAGCAGCGTCGTCGTGGCCTACGTCAGCGTCCCACGGACGACGCTGTACGCCATGCGAGTCGACGCGCCGCCAGTGACCAC
>JADLBB010000276.1 GCA_020848055.1 Chloroflexota bacterium
CGGCTGGCTGGCGGCCGATGGCACGCCGCTGGCGGTCGGTGACCTGGTCGTGCCGGAGACGCGCATCCCCTGCCACACCTGCGCGTTCTGCCGCGGTGTCGGCTCGCGGCCGACCAAGTCGATCGACTACTCGCACTGCCCCAACCAGCGCGGCCTGGGTGGCATCCGACTGAACGAGATGCCGCTGCTCTCGGGTGGCTGGTCAGATGTCGTTGAGTTGCCGCAAGGGGCGATCGTCCACCGCATCCCAGCCGAGATGGACCCGGAGGTCGCGGTCCTGCTCGAGCCCTTCTCGATCGGGATGAAGGCGTGCCGCGTCGCGGACGTGAACCAGGATGACACGGTCCTCATCCTCGGCCCCGGCCCGATCGGACTCCTGACGGCCGTGGCCTGCCACGCCGCCGGCGCGCGGCGGGTGATCGTGGCTGGCCGCGCCGGCGACGAGGAGCGACTGGCGCTCAGTCGCGACCTGGGCGCCCACGCCACCATCGCCATCGACGCAGGCGACCCGGTCGCGGCGCTCACGGCGGTGACCGGCGGGCGGCTGGCGACGCGGGTGATCGAGGCGACGGGCGCCGCGGCGGCCATCGAGCTGGGCTTGACGCTGCTGGACCGCGGCGGCGTGCTGGTCACGGTCGGTGGCCACCACCCCGATGCCCGCATCACGCTCAACCCGAGCGACCTGGTCTGGAGTCAGCGCGAGATCCGTGGGATGCAGCTCGGTGCGCTCAGCTACGAGGCCTGCATCGGCGTCCTGGCCAGCGGCCGCTACCCACTCCAGCGGATGCTCACCCACCACTTCGCGTTGCCACAGATCCAGCAGGCGCTGGAGACCTTCGCCCAGCGCGGCAGCTGCATCAAGCCGGTCATCATCTTTGAGTAACGAGCGTGCCCCCTATGGCCAGCCCCCGTCCCTGCTGGCCATCCCGTTTCCTCCGCGCCTCCTGAGCCTCCTCAGGCGTTGGCGGCCTGGACCATGGCCTTGATGTAGCCATGATTGTAGGCCCGGCCGATCAGCCCGAAGCTCACGTCATCCGACATCTGGGGCACGTGATCGGAGCAGAGTGTGCGCCGGTAGTCCACGTCGCGGAAGGCGCGCATCACCGCCAGCATGTCGGTGTCGCCCTCGTCGATGAACGGCTCGCTGTAGGTCGGGAAGATGCCACGCGGGTTGCGATAGTGCACATGGTTGATCTTGTCGCGCTGGCCAAACCAGCGGATCGCCGCCGGCACGTCGATGCCCCACTCGGCGAATGAGCCGACGCAGAGGGTGATGCCGTTGGCGGGACTCGGCGCCAACTCGGCCAGGCGCTGCATCCCGGCCAGGCCGTTCAATACCTGGGCCGCACCCCGGCTGCGAGCCGGCGGCGGATCGTTCGGATGCACCGCCAATCGAACACCGGCTGCCTCGGCCACCGGCAAGACCGCCCGCAGAAAATAGTCGAGCCGCACCCAGGTCTGCTCGGCAGTTGGCTCGCCCACCGCGGGCAGTGGGGCCAGCGGTTGCACCCGGGCATCATCGTAGTCGATGTAGGTCGCGCCGCCGCGCCCGGGCGTGGCCCAGGCGTAGCCCTCGACCGGGCGATGGTTGTAGAAATTGTACTCGACCACCGGATAGCCAGCCGCCGCCGCGGCCTGGATCGAGCGGCAAACGGCGGTGATGTCCTCGTCGCGGCCGGGCTGGCCGAGGATGATCCGCGGCGTGACGTTGTGCAGCATCATGATGCCGACGCGCAGGCCGTGGCTAGCGAGTCGGTCGGCAATCACCTGGCAGCCAGCCGCTGTCCACTCACCTTGATCCACCGGGTCAGCCAGGCGTCCCGGCAGCGCCAGCGCTTCGATTCCGAGCTGCGCCGCCCAGCGCAGCGTGCGGTCTTCGATGTCGGGCACGTTCTCGCAGATCGTCGGCGTCCACACCGCTGGCGCTCCCTTCTGGTCGTCCCCTGACCCGTCGTGCGGTGCAGCCTACGTGATCCTGCAGCGTCTGACGAGAGGCGATCCACTGGTCAACTGGACCGCGTTGCCAGTCGGCGCGGAATCCCGGACAATGACGGTGGGACCAGATGATCGCGGGGAGGGAGAGCATGGAGCGGGCGGACCTGATCGCGGCGCTGGCGCGCATCGTCGGACCGGCCCACGTGCTGTCGCAGCCGGCCGATCTGCTCAACTACGAGTCGGACGGCACGATCGCGGCCCACCTGCCGGCCGTCGTCGTGCTGCCGGGTACGACCAACGAGGTCGCCGAGATCGTGCGGCTGGCCAACCGCGCCGGCGTGACGATCGTGCCGCGCGGCGCCGGCACCGGCCTGTCCGGCGGCGCCGTTTCCACCCGCCAGGGCATCGTCATCTCCACGATGCGCATGAATCGCATCGTGCAGGTGGACTATCGGAACCGCCGCGCCGTCGTCGAGCCGGGCGTCATCAACCTCGACCTGTCGACCGCCATCGCCAACGACGGCTACTTCTACGCGCCCGACCCGTCCAGCCAGCGCTCCTGCACCATCGGCGGCAACGTCGCCACGAACTCCGGCGGACCGCACTGCCTGGCCTACGGCGTCACCGCCAATCACGTCCTGGGGCTGGAGTTGGTGACACCGACCGGTGAGGTGGTGCATACTGGCGGTTGGGCCTGGGACACGCCCGGCTACGACCTGACTGGCGTCGTCGTCGGCTCCGAGGGCACGCTCGGCATCGTCACCAAGGCGATCGTGCGCATCGTGCGCCAGCCGGAAGCGGTCCGAGTCATCCTCGGCCTGTTTCGCAACGTCGTCGACGCCTCGCGCAGCGTGTCAGCGGTCATCGCCCAGGGGCTGGTGCCAAGCGCGATGGAGATGATGGACGCGCTGACGTGCGAGGCGGTTGAGGCGGCCTATCACGTCGGCTTTCCGCCGGGCGCGACAGTGCTGCTGATCGAGGTTGACGGTCTGACCGACGGGTTGGACGACACGCTGCAGCGCATCGAGCAGATCTGCCTGGAGAACGGCGCCTCGGGCGTGCGCCTGTCGAAGAGCGCCGCCGAGAGCGCCGCGCTGTGGTACGCGCGCAAGTCGGCCTTCGGCGCGATGGGCCGGCTGGCGCCGAACTACTATCTGCAAGACGGCGTCGTGCCGCGCACCAAGCTTCCGGCGACGCTGGCGCGTGTCGGTGAGGTCAGCCGCGATTTCAAGCTACCGATCGCCAACGTATTCCACGCCGGCGACGGCAACCTCCATCCGATCATCCTGTTCGACCGGCGCAAGCCGGGCGAGATCGAGCGAGCACTGGAGGCGGCGACCGAGACGCTGCGCGCCTGCATCGACGCCGGCGGCGCGATCTCCGGCGAGCACGGCATCGGCCTGGAGAAGAAGAAGCAACTACCCCTGGTCTTCTCGACCGACGACCTGTGCGTGATGGCGAAGCTGAAGAAGTCGTTCAACCCCTACGACCTGTTCAACCCGGACAAGATCTTCCCGACCTCACGCAGTTGCCTGGAAGTCCAGCAGGTGCGTGGCGGCCTGGCCGGCGAGGCCGCCCGCGCCGCCATCGGCGGCCCTGAGGCAATTGCCGAGGCGGGCATTGAAGCGATCGGTGGCGTGCCGAGCCCCTAGCGGTTGGACCACGCCGAAGAGGCGGTCGTCGACGCGGGCGCGACCGTGGTGGAGGATGGATGGCGACCGACGTGAGCTCACTCGCCTCCGGTCTGGAGAGCGGCCTGGACGACGAGGCGTTGCTGCGCGGCGATGCCTGCCTGGCCTACGCCATCGCCGGTCAGACGCCGCCGCTGGTGGCGCGGCC
>JADLBB010000277.1 GCA_020848055.1 Chloroflexota bacterium
CGAGGACGTCGAGAACATCTTGCTGCGCCTGATCCAGGCCGCCGACTTCGACGTCGCGCGCGCCCAGCGCGGCATCATCTACATCGACGAGATCGACAAGATCGCGCGCAAGACGGACAACCCGAGCATCACGCGCGACGTGTCGGGCGAGGGCGTCCAGCAGGCGCTGCTCAAGATCCTGGAGGGCACGGTCGCCAACGTGCCACCCCAGGGCGGGCGCAAGCATCCGCACCAGGACTTCATCCAGATCGACACGACCAACATCCTGTTCATCTGCGGCGGCGCGTTCGAGGGGCTCGAGAAGATCATCGAGGAGCGGGTCGGCAAGCGCGGCATCGGATTCGGATCGGCGGCGCGCCAGTCGAAGGAGGAGCGGCGCCAGGTCCTGTTCGACAGCCTGATGCCCGAGGACCTGCTCAAGTACGGGCTCATCCCCGAGTTCGTCGGCCGGCTGCCGGTCGTCGTCAGCCTCGCCGCGTTGGCCCGCGAGGACCTGGTCCGGGTCCTGACCGAGCCGCGCAACGCGGTCACGCGCCAGTTCACCAAGTTCCTGAGCCTCGACCAGGTCGAGCTGGTGTTCACGCCCGATGCGCTCGAGGCCACCGCCAAGCTGGCCCTGGACCGCAAGACCGGAGCCCGCGCGCTGCGCACGATCGTCGAGGAGGCGCTGCTCGACGTGATGTACGACATCCCCGAGCGCACCGATGTGACCAAGGTCGTTATCACCGGCGAGACCATCGAACGCGGGCAGCCGCCGATGCTGGTGACCGAGACCGAGGACGCTGAGCCACGCCGCCGGCGCGGGCGAAACGCCCGGGGCGCGCCGGCCGCCGCAGCCGAGGCCGAGGAAGAGTCGGCCTGAACCGGCTGGACCCGGGTTACCCGCGGTCCGCGTCGTCTGTCGAGACGGCCTCTTCGGAAGATTGACCGGTCTTGGGTTGATCGGGACTGCTCACGACCAGGCGCTGCCGGACGGCGATCTCGATACCGGCCCGCGCGAACTCGGCGAGGATCCGGCGGCGCAGCTCACCGGTCACCGCCCATTGCTCGGCAGCGTGCACGCGGCCCAGGATCTTCAGCATGACTGCCGAATCCGCCAGCCCGGCTACACGGACGACGCTGGGGGCCTCGAGCAGGCGCGGCCCCCATTGCTCGTCGGCCAGCAGCTCTTCGCCGATGCGGTCGATGATCGCGCTCGCGCGGTCGATATCGGTGTCGTAGGTGACGCTGATGTCCAGGTTGACCCTGGCCCACAGCCGCGTCATGTTCGAGGCGACCACGATGGCGCCGTTCGGCACCGTGTGCAGCGTCCCGTCCAGGTCGCGCAGCGTCGTGCGCCGCAGGCTGAAGTCCTCGACTGTGCCGTCCACCCCGACGATGCGCACCACGTCGCCGGTGTTGTACTGGTTCTCGAGCACGATGAAGATGCCCGCCAGCCAGTCGCGCACCAGCGTCTGGGCGCCGAAGCCGATGGCGATGCCCGCGATGCCGAGTCCCGCCAGCGCCGGACCGATATCGATCCCGAACAGGTCGAGCACCATCAGGCCGGCGATGATGGCGATCAGCGTCCCCACCGACTTGAGCACCAGGGTCGCGATGGTGTTGACGCGACGCTCGAGCTCCGCCACGGGCACGTCCCTGGTGCCCTTCTCCGCGAGGCGCAGGTCGATGATGTGGCGCGTGCCGACCCGCAGGGCCGTGCGCAGCGCGAGGTAGATGCCCGTGCCCGCGAGAACGATGATTCCCACCCGCAGCGCCAACACGACCCACGGAGGCAGGTCGGAAAGCTGCGGCATGGCGCGGATGGTAGCAATCCGGAGGGCAGTACCGGAGTCCCAATCGCGGCGGGTACCTAAGGCGCCTCAGCAATCGGCAGGCCCTTCGCTAGCATGTGGACTCGCCGCACCACCGCGATCGGCGTGGGTGAGACCGGCGTCAGGGAGTGATCTGCGCAGCATGACAGCCAACCAGCGTCGCCCGGGCTTTCGCCTTCCGTGGGCGCCCGATTCCGACGAAACACAGGCCGATGCCGGCGCGGCAGCACCCGATGCCGTAGCCACAACCCATGACGATGCGAAGCCGGAGACAGACGTGACCGAAGCACCCGCGACCACATCCAACGAATCGGCGACCTCCGCGCCCCTGCCGACCTCGCCCCTCGAGGCCGAGCCGGCCGCCACCGCCACGCAGGAGGGCGGCGACGCCTTCATGGCCGACCTGGTGTCCGCCATGCGCGGCGTCGCCGACGACGCGCGCAACACGAGCATCGCCGACGTGCATGATCGCGCCGAGGAGCAGGTCCGATCGCTGGAGTCCGGAGCCGACGAGCGTCGTGCCGCGCTGCGAGCGAAGGCCGAGACCGACGTGGCCGGCATCGGCGAGTGGTCCGAGGCCGAGACGGCCCGCATCAAGAAGGAGGCCGAGGACAAGGTCGTCGCACGTCGCGCGCGCCTTGACCAGGACCTCGCCACCGACGAGGCCCGCACCGAGGCCGACAAGAAGTCGGTCCGTGACAAGGTGGCCGCCTACGAGCGCGAGCTCGAGGCGTACCACGCCCAGCTGGCCAAGATCAACGACCCGTCGGCCTTCGCGGCGGCCGCCAAGCGACTGCCCAAGGCACCCGACCTGGGCGGCACGCCGGCATCGATGGCCGTGGCCGCGCAGGTGGATGCCCCCGTCGCGACCCCGGCCGAGGTTTCCGCATCGGCCGAATCGGACGGGGCGCCGGCAGCCGTCGACGCCGGCTCCGACGGCACTCCGGCCGAAGTGCTCGCCAGCCGCCTGGCCCAGCTCGACGCGACCCTTTCCTCGCCTGTGACCGATGAACCATCCCGCGCTGACGAAGCGACCGACACGCCGTCGGCGGTGGGCACCGAGGCGGCCGCCGAAGAGAGTGTCGGGGACAGCGCGGGCGGTGCCGAACCGGCGCCTGAGCCCGTCACAGCCCCCGGGGCTTCGGCCGAGACAGCGCCGGAGGCTTCGGCCGAGGCCGCGTCCGAGGCGCCGGTCGAGACGCCGCCGGCACCACCCGTGCCCGCAGCCGAGCCGGCCGTGACCGAGGTCGTGGTCAAGGGTCTCGGCAGCTTCGGCGCCATCACCGGCTTCCGCCAGTCGCTGTCGGGTGTGGCGGGCATCGAGAGCGTCGCGCTCAGCCTGGGCCAGACCGGCGAGTTCGTGTTCCGCGCCACCCACGCTGCCGGCTTCGACGTGCGCGCCGCCATCCGCGGCCTCGAGGGCGATGGCGCCAGGATCGAGGACCGCGCCGAGGGTGGCCTGCGAGTCACGCTCGAGCGCGCCCGCTAGGGTCGACCATTCGCCGGTGCTAGAATCGGGCATCGGCGTTGACCGTGAAGAGTAGCCCTCACCACGGCCGCGACAGAGAGGCGAGCCACCGGCTGCAAGCTCGCTGCGGCGCGCGGGGCGAAGGTCGCACGTGAGCCGACCGGGTTCCGCCCGTTAGCGCGGAGGCGAGGCGACCGCTGCGGCGGTCGCGAATGAAGGTGGTACCACGACCCGTTCGTCCTTCGACGAGCGGGTCTGTTGTTTGACCAGGCGAAGGAGCGACACCGATGACGACGACCCGACGCGAGCTGGCACCGCGCTACGACGCTGCCGCCGTCGAGCCGGCGATCTACGCGCGCTGGATGGCGGCCGATGCGTTCCGGCCGGCCGACGAGGCACCGC
>JADLBB010000278.1 GCA_020848055.1 Chloroflexota bacterium
GACGGCTCCACGGACGGCTCCACCGACGGCTCCACGGACGGCTCCACCGACGGCTCCACGGACGGCTTCACGGACGGCTTCATCGACGGCTCCACGGACGGCTTCACGGACGGCTTCATCGACGGCTCCACCGACGGCTCCACCGACGGCTCCACCGACGGCTTCACGGACGGCTTCATCGACGGCTCCACCGCCGAGCATGTGGGCGGCAATCGGTCCCGCCGTCGCCACGACCAGTGGCGACGGGCACCACACGATGACCTTGGGTTCGGGCAGCCCGGCATAGCGGTAGCAGGCGCGAGCCGCCTCCTCGAAGCGCGGCCGGTCCGCTGGGGCGGTGGCCAGCCCCACCGCGATCCAGCGGTCCGCCCACTCATCGAAGCGGGCCTCCTGCTCTGGCGTCAGGCGCGTGATGCGCTTCGGCATCAGTCGGCCACCTGCCGCGGCTCCATGTCGGCCGCGGTGTACTCGCGCTGGCGGATGACCTCGTAGTCGCCCGGCGGCAGGGTGATGGTGGCGTGCTCCTCGTGGACTACATCGACCGAGCTGACGAGGCGCAGGAAGCGGGCTTCCTCGGCATCGGTCAGCAGCGTCGCCTCGGTCGGCGGCGCGGCGATGGCGTGGGCGTGGCCGGTGACCTCGCCGTAGGCCAGCACGATGCGGCCGTTGTCGCGCGGCACGACCTTGGTGCTGTCGGGGATGCCCTCGACGCGTCGAATGAGCACGTCGCCCTGGCGGTAGATGGTGTCCATGGATGGTTCCTCCTTTGTTCGGCTAGTCATCAGTCGGTCCCTCCGTACGTCGGCCAGCAGCGCGAGCACAGGCCGCTGCTGAGCCAGTAGCAGCCGCCCTGGCAGGCGCGCTCGGTGGTGCACCCGCAGCCGCGGCAGGTCTCCGGCGGCGCGCTGGCCGGGCTCCAGCGCCAGGCGTCGGCGCAGGGCGAGGACCGCGGCCCGGCCGTTGTCGGCGACGTGCGACGAGGCGGCGGGCGACGCCGAGCCGCCCGCCGTTGCCCCCTCGTCCACCGCGGCAGGCCCTACGCGCTTCCGCGGCTGCTTGGTGCCCGCGGCCGCCGACCGGGGAAGAGAGCCGGCGGCACGCGGGGTGTCGGGGCCAGCGGCAGACGGAGGTGCCGCCGCTGGCCCGACGGCCGATGGCGCCTCGCTGGACGCCGGGTCGGCCTGCTCAATGAGGGCGGTCAGCTGGTCGCGCGTCTCGCGCAGCCAGGCAAGCTCGCGCTCGCGGGTGGTGATCTGTTCGTCGGCCAGGTCGCGGGCCGCGGTCAGGTGCTGGACGATCATCCGCCCAGCCCCTCACGCGCCTGCCCGATCTCGTGGTAGGCAGCGTTGATCTGGATCCGTTCGCGGTGTGGTCCGAGCACCTCGGCCGCCTGGTTGAGGAAGGTGATGGCCCGACGCACTGCGCGGCACGGATCGCAGTACAGGCGATTCGCCCGCGAATCAGGCGGCAGGGTCTCCTGACACCGGCGACACAGCCCGAGGGCCACAGCGCTCGTGTACAAAGCCTCAGCAGGCATCTACTCGGCCCCCGCCAGCTCGCGGGCCTCGGCGACCACGGCCTCGGGGTCCTGGCCCCAGAGAATGCACACCGGCTTGTCGAGCCCGGCGACTTCGACGTGATCGAAGCAACGCCCGTGCTGCGCCTGGCGCGCCATCTCGGAGACCTTGGCCGCGGGGATCCGCATCGGCTTGCCGGTCTTCTTGCTCAGCGCGTCGCGCCCGAGCGTCGGCAGGTTCGCGGCGCGCGGCTTGTGGACGGTCGGTCTGCTCATCGCGACCTCCTCGGCGTATCGCCCAGCACCCGCCGCCAGCAGCCATCGCAGGCCGCCGCGGCGATGCCGGTGGTGACGGTGGTGCGCACGGCGCGCGGCACCAGGCGGCCGCACTCGCTGCGGTCGTGGGCCGGGTGCACCAGGTGCACCGCGTCGCGGAAGCGGGCCCAGCCCCAGCCCTGCTCCTGGATCCGGATCCAGTAGGCGACCGGCACGCCGGCGGCCGCCGCGGCGGCGCGGGTGCGCTCGCCGACGCACAGTCCGCACTCGGGGCCGGTGGCGGCGTGGTGGCAGGTGTTCGGCGCCGTGCCCACTGCGACAGTCATGGCTCAGCCCGGCCAGTCGTCGTCGATGCCGAGCCGACGCAGGACGAGGGTCAGCACCACGAGGAGGAGGAGCCCGCCGGCGAGGAGAACCGTCCAGGCGAAGAGCTCGGCGGTCACGGTGGTGGCCATCGGATCAGCTCCCGAAGTCGATGTCGTCGACGGTGAGCGCCGGCTGGGCGGGTGCCGTTGCCGGGGCCGCCGCGGCGATCGGCTGCCGGTCGGGCGCGCCGGGCGGGCTGGCGGCGGGGATCGGCGGCTCGGCCGACTGGCCGTTGGCCTCGTCGCGCTCGGCCTTCTCGAGCGACAGAACGCGGGCGAACTTCAGCTCGAGTGCGGTGCCCTCGCGGCCATCACGGGTGGTGTAGTCGCGCCGCTCGAGCTGGCCCTCGGCGTAGACCCGGTGGCCCTTGCGCAGCTTCTCGGCGGCGCGTTCGGCGGCCTCGTCCCAGAGCTCGACGTTCAGCCAGAGGGTCTGGTCGGCCCACGACCCGTCGGGCTGCTTCTTGCCGATGTTGTTGGCCAGCCGCAGGTTGACGACGGCCTTGCCGCTGGGCGTGAATTTCATCTCCGGGTCGGCGCCCAGGTTGCCGATCACGGTCAGGCGGTTGAGCATGGTCAGGACTCCTGTGTGGGGGCGGCGCCGGCCGGCTCGAGTGGCGCGCCGGCGACCTCCTCGACCCGGGCCTCGAGGGCCGCCTGTGCCTTCGCCGTGAGCGTCGCGATGTCCTCGGCGCTGACCTCGGACCACGAGCCGTACGGTCCCTCGCCGTTCTGGGCGCGGATGGCGTTGACGGCGGCGAGCAGGGCATCGGGGTCCTTGCCGGCGGCGCGAACCAGCTCGAGCATCACGTCGACCGGGTCGCGGGGAGCCGGAGGCGCGGCGACGGGGGGAGTGCCGCCGGCCTCCGGCGTCGTGGAGGGGGCAGGAGCGGGTGTGTCCGCCGTCTCCTGCCCCCCAGCCGGCGCGTCGAGAGTGCCTTCGACTGCCGGCTGTTCAATGGCCGCCCGCTGGATACCAGACGGCGGGATCTCGACCGCGCCGTTGGCTCGCGGCGCCTTCGGCTCGGGCGGTGCGCTCTGCTCGGCAATCGAGGGCGCCGATTCCAACTGTGGCAGGGGAGTGAATCCAGTCGCCTGCTCGAGGCCCATGGCCGGCGCCGAGGCGTTCAGTAGGGCGGCGGGGCTGACCTCGACGTCGAGCACCGGCACCGCGTAGCGCAGCGTCTGCGTCTTGCCCTTGGCCTGCTTCTTGGTCGAGCGCTGCTCGAGCCGCAGCCGCGCGGGCAGGAGGGCACCTCGTCCGGCGGCGGCGATGAGGAGCTCGACGACGCTGGCCAGCTCGCGCGCGGCGTACCAGCCCTGCGTGTCCAGCCGCCACACCCCGAGCCCGGGCAGGTCGGGCAGCAGGACCGACAGCCGGGTGTGCGGGGTGCACTCGCGGTTCTCGGGATCGCAGCGGCACGGGCCCTGGGTCAGCTGCTCGGTGACGCCGTCGCAGCGGCGCTGGCAGCCGCCGGCGCTCCACAGCTCGTAGGCCTGGCTGAACGACAGGTCAGACGGCGGGACGATCACGTCGAGCGAGTCGCGCTCGGTCGTCACCTGCCACTGCTTGCCGGCCGGCGCCTCCCACTCGGTGACCTTGCCGCCGAACGCGGCCGCGGCCTGCTCGATGCGCAGCCGGTCGGCGCTGGTCAGCCGGAAGGTCTCGAGCTTCGACGGTCGGCCGCCCGACACCTTCTCGCCGATCCGGATCCGGCCGGCCTCGCGGATCGATCGTTGCAGGTCGACGATGCTCATCGGGCTCCTCCTGGGGCGACGAGCGGCGCGCTCATCACGTTCTTGCTGGTCTGGTACAGCCACCGCGCGCTGTCGCGGATGGCGAGGAAGGCCTCGAACACCTCGTCGTCGCAGCGGATCGGGTACGCCTCGCAGGACTCGGGGGTGATGTGGATCACGAGGCCGGTGTCGACGGGCGGCATCGGCACCGCCATCGCCTCCTCGCCCGGTGACAGGGCGTAGTAGCGCCGCCGGAAGCGCTCGACCCGCCGCGGCCGCCAGGCGGCGGCGAACTTGGCGTGGCGGTAGGCCGCGATCTGGGGGGCGACCTGCTCGGGGTACGGCTTGGTCGGATTGCCTGATGCATCGACCACGCTGCGCGTGCTCTTCTTGTCGGCCAGGAAGCGGACGCCGTCGATGACGAGGATGTTGTCGAGCGTCCCGCCGTAGCCGAGGTCGGGGTTGTAGACGGCCATCTCGGTGGCCTCGAAGACGGGTGAGAATCGCTGCAGCCAGCGGTCGTACTGGTCCAGGAAGGGCAGGACCTCGGCGTCGACCTCAGGCCGCTTGCCGGTCAGCTCGTACTCCTCGGCCGCGGCATGGACCGCGGTGCCCAGGTCGGTCGCCGAGCGCACCCCGCGCGGCTTGCGGAACCGGGCGTCGCGCAGCCACTTGATTACCGCACAGCTCGCGGCGCTGGTGTGCGGGCAGCCGGGGTCGTCGTCGGCCAGCATCCCGCGCCAGGTCGACTCGGAATGGACCGCGGCCAGGGCGGCCTGCTCGGCAGCCCAGAACAGCAGCGCCGGCTTGTCGATCGCGCCGAGCAGGGTGGTGACCGACCAGAACAGCCGGTCGTCGGGCTCGGCGCTGACCTCGATCTCGGGCTGGCCGACGACGCCGGCGTGACCCGGGAAGCTGATGACGTCAGCGGTCATGCCGCGTCCCACGCCGCGTCGACGCCGGAACGCCGCCCGCCCTGCAGGACCGCCAGGATCCCGGCGGCGTCGGTCGGCGCCCGGCCCTCCGGCAGCCGGTAGCCGGTGCGCCACTCGATCGAGCGCCGGGCCTTGCGCCGGTGGCTGCAGTCGCGGGCGCCGAAGCTGGCCGCGGTGCACTGGCAGGTCATGGACAGGTCGCGCTGGACGACGACCAGGTGGGCCGGCTCGCCCGATGCACTGCGGACGCGGAACACCGGCAGCGGCCGGGTCCGCACCAGGAACGCGCGGCGGCGGTCGGGGGTGGCGGCGCGGGTCATATGGACATCCCCGCCTCGCCGTCGAGGGCCATCGTGTCGGCCACCGTGGAGTACAGACCGGCATCGAAGTCAGAGCCGTGGACGCCATACATCCAGCGCCCGATGAAGTTGGTTCGTGCTCCGACGATGGGTTCGCCGCAGCCGCGCTGGCCGCAGATCAGCCGGCGGGTGCCGTCGGGGACGGTGACCACCTTGTAGCGAAGATCATGGCGCTTCATTCGCCCGGTCCCCCGAACAGGGCGATGTATTCGGCCGTGTCGTGTGCAAAGCAGGCGAGCGCCGCGTAGGCCGCGTCCGCGGCGTCGGACACCGTGACGGGTAGGCTGTCGTCATCGAGGAAGCAGACCTGGATGCCGGGCTCGAACCAGTCGTTCGGCGTCTGGACCAAGCACTCGGCGTGGGCCCTGAGGTCGCCCAGCTCGTCGACGCTGTCGCCCGACCGCCGGGCATCGATGAGGGTGTCGAGGTCGGTCATGCCCGCAGCCTCTCCGGCACGTCGCCGCGCTGCGCCACCGGCCGCGGGCCCTCGACGACCTCGACGCCCTCGCGCATCTGGCGCTGGCGGCCGTCGCCGTTGATCCCGCTGACGTTGCCGTGGACGTCGACCGCGAACACGCGCATCGTCTCGACGTGCTCGGTGCTGCCGACCGGCCCGCGGACCAGGGAGTCGAGGCGGACGGGGGCGGTCATCCCCGGTAGGCCTCCACGGCGCCGCCGGCACCCAGCGACGGATCCTCGAGGTCGACCTCTATCGCGCGCTCACGGGCACGCTCGTCGGCCTCTTCGGCGACCGCCGCGGCGATGTACTCGCGGACCGTCTGGTACGCCGACAGGCGACCCTCGGCCCGATGGTGGGCGGTCTGGCCGATATGGTCGATTGTCTCGCCGTCGAAGCAAGCGGCCTGCTCGCTGTCGATGCGCTTGACCAGCAGATCCTCGAGCTCGGCGAAGGTGAACACCGACGGGTGAAGCGGTGTGGCCCGGCGGGCGATCGTCATCGCGGCACGTCCCCGGCCATGAGCCACAGCAGCAGCGGTGCGCCGATGAACAGCGTCCCGAACACGATGACGCCGACGATGACCTCGACCGCGTCGTCGACGGTGCCGATCTCGACCCCCATGAACGACGGGGGCGGGGGGCGTCGAACGGGACGCGGTGGCAGCTCGTCGAGGTAGGAGTGAGCCGGACGGCGATAGCGGCGATCCCAGCCGCCGTCGTTGCGGATCCGACCGATGACCTGGTCGGCGTCGTGAGCGGTCATACCGCGTGCTCCAGCCGCGCGATGACGAGGCGGGCGGTCTGCTCCAGGCGCGCCACGGTCAGGCGGGCGCCGAGCTCAGTGCGGGCGATGACGAACCGGGGTGCCTGGCCGAAGCGGCGAGCGACGCGGAAGCGTCGAAGCGGCTTCGCGCGGGGGAGGATCGGTACCATTTGCTGTAGGCTCCTTTCGCTGACGCCGTTCCCACTCCGTCTTCGTGGGCTGAGAGGGAGCGGCGTCGGTGTGCCCTTAGGCGTCGATCACGACCTGGCGCTTGACGGTGATGCCGTGCTCCCTGATGAAGCGGTGCACGGTCGTCCGGTGGCGGCTGAGGATCCGAGCCGCGTCGGTGATGCTGCCCTCGGCCTCGACCAGCGCCTGCTCCACGCGGTCGTGGGTGAGCTCGTCGGGCTTCGTGCAGGCGTCGCAGTCGCTGTGCATCTCGGTCGTCACGCCTCAACAGTAGCAGGAAACGCGACGAGCGTAGCAGTAGATTCCACCATGCGCAAGGTACCTTCGGCTACACCTGTTGCATGACGTGCTACAGTACGGAGCAATGCTGGTGACAGAGCGCACCACACTTGCCGTGGAGCTCCAGGCAGTGATGGCGACCCGAGGCGCTACGGAGTGGTCGAAGATCCTCGACGTCGACCGGACCACCGTGCACAAGTGGTGGTCCGGTGATGCCTACCCGCGCGGCCGGCAGCTCGAGGCGATCGCACGCGAGGTCGGGATGCGCCTACGGTTCGTCCCCGACGCAGCCGAGGACGCTCCGACCTGGGCGCGTCAGCTGACCGAGGAGGTCAAGCGCGAGATTCGCCGGGTCGCTCTGGGTCCTGACGAGCTCCCCGACGGCCAGTCGATCGTGGACCTCGTGATCGCACGTCTCGAAGCTCAGCGAGGACCTGACGGGCAGCTCGGCGACGAGTGAGCACAACTCCGGGGTGACGATGGCGCCACTCGCGCTGAACCTGCGTGACGATCACACCGATGAGGGCAGGGTTGACTCGGGTCACGAATCGCTCCAAGGCTCGGGAGCCCGATTCGTCGGCTGGGCCGGCCGGGGCACCATCAGATAATGCTTGCGGAGTTGGGTGGGGTCGAGTGCAGAGCGGGGGATTCTGGTGCAGATAGTCACCGAGGCCCGGCGCCGTCCTATCCCCGCCGTGCTGTCACGCTGGCGGGCGTCAACCGCACGCCGGGCCGATAGTCATATTGACGATCGCTGCTTATCAGCCGATTACTGAGCCATGAGTGCGCTCGTCCCGAGCCGGAGCCGCCTGTACTTGGCCATGGAGCGGCTGCTGCTGGTGTACCTCGCCGCCATCGCGCTGATCATGGTGCTCGGCGGCTATCGGATGACGCCCGACGTGTTCTTCGTCTTCGCCGGCATCGCGGCGCTGCTGATGGGCCGCGGCTTCGCGTTCGTCCGGGACTGGTTCCCGCTGGTGGCGATCTTCCTCGCCTGGCAGACCATGCGCGGGATCGCCTGGCAGGCGGGCTTCACGGTCCAGTCGGATGCGCTGATCGCGGTCGAGCGCGCGATCCACCTCGGCGCGGTACCCACGGTTGTACTCCAGGACGCGCTGCGCGGGCCGGGCATCTCGCCGCTCGATGTATTCCTGGCCACGGTGTACCACGCCCACTTCCTGCTCCCACTGGCCCTCGGCTTCCTGCTGTGGCTCAGCTCGCGGCGGCTGTTCTATCGCTACATGGCGGTCCTGCTGGTCGTGTCGATCGTGCAGTTCGTCGTCGCGCTCCTGATGCCTGCCGCCCCGCCGCGCTTCGCCTACCAGTTCGGTGAGGATCTCGGTGTCGCCGACGTGAGCCTCGAGGTCACCCAGGCATTCGGCTGGGGCGGGCTGAGCTGGGCGTACGCGAACATGATCGGCAACCCGTATGCGGCGTTCCCTTCGCTCCACGCGGCCTACCCGGTCATCGCTCTGCTCACCGGGCGGCAGCGCTGGCCGTGGCTGACCTGGCCGTTCGTGATCTACACCGCGACGGTCTGGTTCGCGATCGCGTACCTCGGCCACCACTACCTGATCGACGCCTACGCGGGCGCACTGCTGGCGCTCGGCGTATGGTGGGCCATCGGCCGGTGGTTTATCCGGGATACACCACATCCTCGCTGAACTCCTCGGTCTCGTCGCTCGACGAGTCCACGCTGATGCCGGTCACCGTGACGGTGATCTGGGACCCGGTGTCGGTGAAGGCGAGGATGCCGTATTGCTGTTGCTCGGCCTTGACGATGCCGGAGGTCCACGTCCCGTCGTTCGTCGTGAACCCCGCGTCGAGGGCCGCGAGCTGCGCGGTGGGAATGCCGCCCGGCGCATTGGTCCCATCGTCGAAGGCGAGGAAGTGGTTGTCGCCGTGGACCATGAACAGGCGATCCTTCTTGCCCAGCGTGGTGAACTCGCCGATGAGCTCGTCGCGCTCGGTGGAGAAGCTGCCCCAGGTGATCGAGTCGTCGCCGTTCCACGGCGAGCCGCAGAAGATGACGATGCACGGCTCGGTCGCGTTGTCCACGATGTCGAGCGCCCACGCCTTCTGCGTCGCTCCCAGCATCGTCTTGGAGCTGTTGTCGGTCGAGCCATTGGTCGAGCGGTACGAGCGAACGTCGAGGATGATGAAGCGCACCCGGCCGATGACGTAGGTGTGGTAGATGCCCTCATCGTCGGGCAGGGTCCAGTGCGGGACGTGGGTGCGATACACCGCCTGAGCGGCGGGCTTCGAGGCGGACCCGGCGTGCGAGTCGTTGGGGCCGAAGTCGTGATCGTCCCAGTGGTAGTCCATCCAGCCCTGCTCGTGCAGCAGCCGCTGCCTGGAGGCCGCCATCACGTCGTTGTAGGCGTTGCGGAACGACGTCTGGTTGTTCGAGCCGATGTCGCGGTAGTGGCGGTCGCCCATGTGCACGCCGCCGATCAGCTCTCCGGACTCCAGGCGCGCGCGGATGACATCGAAGGTCGGCGCATTGCTCACGTCGTCGTCCACGTACTCGCCGCCGGAATGGCCGGCGCACGAGGCCGCCCAGATGGCGAAGTCGTATGCCGTGCCCACGGTCGGGAAGGTGCGGAACGTGCCGGTCACGTCGGACCCGGCGAAGCCGTAGTAGTAGCGCGTGTCGGGCGACAGGGCGGGCAGGTCGAACTTCCACACGTCGTCGCTGCCCTCGGTGCCGACGACGGTCGAGAAGCCGGACAGGTCGGAGCTGGTCGAGTAGCGCAGCGTGACGGCCGAGGCGTCGGTCGATCGCGCGAGCACCGTGGCCGCGGAGTCCGAGACGTTGCCGGCCCACACCCATGAGACGGTGATGGCCGGGGGCTCGACCGGGGTGTAGCCGGCCTGGCCCCCGGAGTGGCCCCAGCGTCTCACGCCGACAGCGGGAAGGGATCGATCGCCAGCGCCGTGCCCTCGCGGAACCACGGCACCGCGATCGTAGTCCGGTTGCCCATCGTCGCGGCGCAGGTCGCGAACAGCCACACGTTGTTGGCCGCGGTGCTCATCGTCTTCGCCCCGATGAACGACCACGAGAAGCCGTCGCGCGAGGCGAACGCGCGATAGATAAGACCCGATCGGTCGATTCGCAGGAACCATCCGCTCATCGCCGTCATGCCCGTCCCGGTTTCGCCGAGCACGTTGCTGCCATCCCAACCGATGAGCCGGATCTGGTTGCTCGTCTCGGTGTCGAGGTGCACGCCTATCGTCTGGCCGGTGGTCCCGGCATACGGCCTGCCGTCGTTGTCGTTGACGGCGATGCCGATGTGCGACTCGTTGTTCGTAGAGGGCAGGTCGAAGGCCGTCGAGATGTAGGTGACGATGCACTTCCCGTCAGGCAGGGTGTAGTCCTGCTTGAGCTCCACCGAATCGCCGGACGAGGTACCGATCATCATCAGCAGCCAGCCGGCGCGCGTGGCCACGTCGTAGATACCGGCCCCGCTGCCGGCCATGAGCGACGCCGTGCCCGACGACCCATCGACGGCGGTGAATGGGCTGATGCTGCCGGCGAACTCGGCGTCACAGCCGCCGGCCGGCGCCGGTGAGTTGAGGAGGTCCGGGATGGTCAGGCCCCCACCACCACTCGGCGCGTACTCCAGCGCCGTCGCTCCCGAGTTGACCTTGAGAATCTGGCCGGCCGTGCCGATGGCAAGCCGTGACGGTGCGCCCGATGCCCCGCCCTGGATGATGTCACCGGCGGCGGTCATCGGGTTTTTCATGAGCGGTACGTCGGCCATCGGTTCGTCCTCCTAGCTGAAGGTGTACGGGCGCAGGAAGTACGTCCCGTTCTCTGAGTCGCGCATGAGGGCGGCCTCCTCGCCCGAGGTCACCCCGGCGTCGTTGAAGTACGGCAGCCCGTCGCCATCGATGCCCCACTTCGAGGTGATCGAGACCTCCACGCTGTCAGGGTCTTCGTCGTCGTAGGTCGGCGTGCCGGCATCGACGGTGAAGGCCGTCCCGGTGTCGTCGGTGTCCTCGGCCGGAGTGCCCGGATAGGACCCGTAGACGTTCGTGCCGCCGTCGTAGGTGAACAACGACACGACCAGCGCCTCGCCGCTGCCGGGCGCGTCAGGCGCGATGTCCCCAGGCCAGATCACCGATTCGGGCCAGGTGATCGTGCTGCTCCCGTCGCCGATGATCTTCAGCGTCATCCAGGCGGCTTCACCGTCGGAGGCCCCGTCGAGGCTGACGGTCAGGTTCGCGCCGAGGGTGCCCTCGTGGTCGGAGCCATCGCCGAAGTCGAACGTCTCGGTGGCGCCCATGGTGCCGTGATCGACGACCGTGGCTCCGGTGCCGAGGCCAGACACGATGGCGGCCAGCGCCGCGCGCACGTCGCGGACCGTGCTCGGTAGGCCGATCTCGGTCGGGTCGGGGACCTCGATGTCCGAGTCGTTGAAGTAGTGCTCCCCGTCGTCGGACAGCAAGCCAGCCTCGACGGTCGATCCGGTCGGGACGTAAGTGCCCGGGTCGCCATAGTCGCCCTGCCCTTGGCGCACCGTCGTCAGCGGATCGTCACCCACGGTCCCGCTGCCAGTCAGCTCGACCCAGGAGTTCAGCGACGTGGTTGTGACGTCGTCCTCGGGCAGGTCGCTTTCGGCGGTGTCCCGGAAGCTGATGGCGGCGCCGGTCCCGCCACCGGTCGGCGCGGTATGCAGAACGCCGTACTCGATGACCAGGTAATCGTCCTCGTCGGCCGAGGCGTACCCAGTGAACGATCCGCCCCACGAACGGTTGACGTGGGTGGGCTGCGCAGCGAGGTTGACGTCCCCGGTGCAGTCGCCGACGTTCCACAGGGTGGCGACGAAGCCGGTGCCCTCACGGTAGATCCGGCCGCACGTCTCCAGCCGATGGTTCTGGGCGCCCTCGCTGATGCCGGTGCCGTTGCGCGCATTCGCACGGTTCTGGCCCCGCACGGTGCCGCCGCTCTGGATCAGCGACGTGATGCCGGCGTGGCCCAGCCGGACCACGTAGCCGCGAATGGCGACGTCGCCGACCGCGGCATTGACGGCTGACCAGGACACCGAGCCGTTGACCGAGCTCTGCGGCTCGGGGTCCATCATGAAGTACTCGAACGCCGCGCCGTTGTCGTCCTCCCAGGCAGCGTCGATGTTGCCCAGCCCGAGGTCCGGCGCCGCCAGCTGCTCCGGCATGTCGTCGTGCTCGCCCGACTGGTGATCGGTGTGGTAGAGCCGGACGCTGTTGCCCTCGGCAGGCGTCGTCGGTGGTCGGGGCCCGCAGCACATCTCCGAGCCACTGCCCGGTGCGCCCTCGCCACCCATCCCACCGTCGCCGCCCGGCTCGCTCGACGCGTCGTTGTACTCGCACACCACCCGCAGCGAGCGGTGGGCATCCTCGGTCGTGGCGTCGTGGGCGCCGGGCACGAGCTCGACGCGCAGGCCGATGAGTCGCACGTCCTCGTCGATCCCGCCGGCGTCGAGCGTGTGCAGGTCGCCGGGCACCAGGTGCTTCCACGGCAGATAGCGCCCGTTCGCCTCGTCGTCGCCGGGCGTGATCTCGACCTCGCGCGCGACGGTGCGGGCGTGCTGCCGGCGCAGGAACTCCAGCCCGACGCGCTCCAGCATGTCGGGGTCGTCGCTGTCGCGGTACTCGATCGCCGCCATCCGTCCCGGCCCCGAGCTGTAGCCGGGGTCGGCGACGGTGACGTAGGTGGCGTTGGCTCCCTCGACGCTGACGTGGGTGTACGGCTCGTCCTCACCCTGCTCCTCGAGGTCGGTCAGGATGTTGCTGAAGACGTCGGCCTCGGCGGTGATGCGGACCTTGCCGGCGCCGAAGGTGGCCGAGGTGCGGTCGATCCCGAACGAGGTCGTGCCGAAGCCGTTGTAGGCATCGACCTGGAAGTCGAAGCGCTCGACCAGGTACATGTCGCCGGCCTGCGCCAGGCGCTGGTACAGGTTCCAGGCGTCGGCGTTCGTGTTGATCTCGAAGAAGCGGTCCTCGGCCAGCGAGACCCAGGTGTTGCCGTCGGAGTCGACGGTGCGCGTGGCGGTCCAGTCGATCGGCGACAGCGGGGTGCCGACGTGGTTCTGCCCTTCCTCGACGCCGCGGGTCATGATCGCGCCCGGCGGCTGCTGCCTCCACTGCCAGCGGCCCGGGACGTTCGACGAGCCGCGCTCAGCCGATGCCGGCGGCGAGGGTGCAGACGGCACCTCGAGCAGGCGCGCGTGCTGGAACAGCGACAGGATGCCGAGCCCGCCGACGTGGATGATCTCGTTGACCTCGCCGTTCTGCGACAGCACCGTCGTGTGCGACGGCCCGAGGCGCACGGTCAGGTCGACCGGATCGGTCTGGATGGCCGGGAAGGTCACCGTCACCCAGCGCCCGGCCTGGAGCAGGTTCGACGGATCGTCGTGGCGGTTGACCCGGATGTCGATCGCGTTGAAGCCGTGCGTCGACAGGATCGACGTCGCCTCGAAGGAGATGAGCCGATCGATCGTGCCGAGCGCCGTGGCGCTCCCGCCGGCGACCGGGGGATCGTCCCTCTCGTAGACGGTGAGGACGACGACGGCCATGTGCTACGAACCCGAGCCGGAGGTATCCCAGTCGGGCGATTCGTACGACTCGAAGACCACCGTGCACTCGGCGAACTCCGGCACCACCGGGCGCTCGTACTGGCCGAAGGCCCGGCAGTCCAGCGTGCGCACCGAGCCGTCCTCGAGGGTCTCGACCAGATTGCCGTGGTTCGTGGGCTGGAAGCGCGTCTCGAAGTCGGTGAGGTAGGTGCGCAGCGAGCTGCGCGGATCCAGAGCTGCCGGGTCAGCTTGGACCATGCCGACGTAGAAGATGCGCCGGCGGTGCAGGCGCCGCGGCCGGGCGAAGACGCCCGGGACCTGGGCCGGCGTCTGATCCTCGCCGATGTACTCCAGCTCCTCGTGGTCGTGCTGCAGGAAGATGCCCTGGGTGGGGCTGGCGTTCAGCCCGAAGCTGTTCCAGGTCGAGTCGATGACGACGACGCCGCTCATTCGTTGTCGAACCTCCGGCCGCGACGCAGCCCCTTCAGGTGCCGGACGTTGCGCACGCCCGATGCGATCTCGCTGGTGTTGCGAGCGCGGACGAGGCCCTCGGCGTAGATCGTGATGTTGTCGCCACCGCCACCGCCACCGCCGTCAGCTGCCGCCACCATCGAGAAGGCATTGCCGCCGAACCAGTCGCGCAGCGCCTGCGCCGCCCCGGGCGGGACGACCATCTCGTCGGCATGCAGGAAGGCAGGGCCGGTCTGCGGCACGCGCCAGGCGCCGGTCTGGTACTCGCGCATCTTCGGGTCGGCGGCCGCGATCGGGACCGTCCTGGGCTGCACGCCGCTGATCTGGTTCTTCGCCGTCTCGCTGCCGCCGGTGATGAAGTCGAAGAACCCACCGATCGCGCTGGCCACGGTCGAGACGACGCCGAGGATGCCCTCGATCGCTCCGACCACGATGCCGATGGCGGTGCTCACCGCCGAGGCGATGGCGTCGAAGATCCCGGTCACCCATGGCAGGGCCACGTCGCCGAGCCAGCCGAAGATGGTCTTGACGATGTCCTGGATGCCGAGGAAGTTCGTCTGCCAGGCGAGGAATAGCAGGCCGAGCGCGGTGATGATCAGGCCGATCGGACCGCTGGCTGCGATCAGCCCCATGATCGTGCGCCCGGTTGTCAGCAGCGCAGGGATCGCCTGCTTGACCAGCACGCCGGCCATCGCTCCGATCGCGCTCACGACCGGGGTGAGCAGCGGGCCGAAGCCGGCCAGCACTGGGCCCAGGAAGAGCAACACATCCTTGAACGGGCCGAGCCCGTTATCGATCATCGCCAGGATCTCGCGACCCCACGCCTGGAACTGCCTGGTCGGGCCCGTCGCGATCGCGTCGCCGGCGCGGGTCGAGGCTCCCTCAATGTCACCGATCAGCGACGTGGCAGCGCCTGCGGCGGTGTCGAAGCCGAGGACGATGTCGGCGGTGACGTCCTCCCACTTCGTGCCGTACAGGGCCACGCCCAGCTCGTCACGCGCGGCGACGTTGTCGATCTCGCGCAGCTTGTCGTTGATCATCTCCATGGCGTCGGCGCCGCTCATGGATCCGTCGCTGATCTTCTCGATCACGTCGTCGTAGTCGAGCCCCAGCTTCTCGAACGCGTCGCGCGTCGAGGCGCTGTTGTCGGTCAGCCGGATGCTGAACTCCTTGAGCGCGTCGCCGAGGTAGTCGGTGTTGCGGACGCCCTTCTCCAGGCCGTCGATGAGGATGGCCAGGAACTCCTCGGAGCTGAGGCCCAGCTGGCTCGCGAAGGGTGCGTACTCCTGGAGCGTGTCGATCAGGTCCTGGCCGGCATCGCCGCCCTGCTGCAGGCCGGACGTGATGAGGTCCATCGCCTGCTGGCCGGACAGCGCGAAGTTGTCCACCAGCGGGCGTGCGGCCTTCATCGACTCGGCGATGTCGATCCCGAACACGTCGCGCAGGGTGATCGCCGCGGCGGTGATGTCCTCCAACTCGTCGGGCGCCAGCTTGCCCAGGTTGGACTCGACGGTGGCGACGGCGTCGGCCAGGTCGAGGTAGTCATCCCCGAAGTTGTTCGCGTGCAGGTCCTTGAGCACCTGCTCCTGATCGGCCAGCCCATCGTTGCTCTCGCCGGTGCGCGCCGACAGCAGAGCCATCGCGTCGGCCAGCTGCGTGGCGCGACCGGCGCCGCCGGCGATGATGTTCGTGGTCACGGCGCCGACGGCCCCGGCGATCATGTTGCCGAGCTGGCCCTTCAGGGCCTGGCCGAACTTCGTGCTGAACGCCTCGCCGCCCTTCTCGCCGGCCTCCTTGACCTCGGCCTCGAAGCCCTCGTCGTCGGGCAGCAGCCTCAGGAAGACGTCACCGATCGTCGCCATCGCTAGGCCCTCGCGCTCATGCGCCGCGGCTCAACGCCGGGCAGTGCCACCAGGCCGGGGTCGCGCATCGCGATCTGCATCACGGCCTGCTCCAGCGCGCTGCCGGTGAGGGATTCGCCGCCCTTCGCCTGGGCGCGCTTGGTCTTGAGCCGGCCTCGCTGGCCGCGCCACTTCGCGGCCGCCTTCTTGTCCATGGCCGCGACGGTCCCGATGCGCACGGCCTCGACCTGCGACTCGAACCTGGACAGGTACTCGTCGACGGCCCGTTCACCGGAGGCATCGAGATACGCGCGCAGCTGCTCATCGGTCAGCTCACGCCGGATGTACGGCGCGCTCCAGCCCCATTCGCGGGCGCACCACTCATAGACTGCCGCAAGCTGACCTGCAGCAGCGTCCGGACGTCCGCGTTGTCCAGTGCCAGCCGCAGCAGGATGACGGCTAAAGGGAAGGCGGCCGCCAGCACCACGAACAGCCCGGTGATCAGCTGCGGCGCCGTCGCGTTGGCACGGATCCAGTCGTCGTCGGGCAGCATGCCATCGACGTCGTACGCGCGCAGCAGCTCCAGCTGCAACGCCGGCATGCCCTGCAGGAAGGCCACCACCACCAGCGGGTTCGCCTCGAGCGACAGGCCGCCCAGCGTCTCGTCCATGCGGCGCTGGAAGGTCGCCGTCCACTTCTCGTTATCCTCGATGGCCAGCACGCGCAGCTGGACCTCGAGATCGCCGAGGGCGAGGACGGCGCGCCTGGCGAAGATGTCGTCCAGGGTCCGCTCGGGGAGCATCGCGCGCAGCAGGCGCGCCACACCGCCGGGCCCGGCCGAGGGGATGGGGGAGGGCGGGAGAGCGGCCGGAGCCGCCCCCCGCTTCTGACCGGAGGCCATCAGGATCCCGCGGCCGTGACGATGATGCGGTGCGGCGAGCGCGCCGTCGGTGACGCGGCCCACTTCGAGTGGTACTCGCCACGCGGCGACATCATGTTGCCGTCCGACGCGGTGTAGCTGATGTTGCCCTGGTTGATCGCGTTGTCAGCCAGGAACTTGAACTCCTTGCCGTCGAGGCCGGGGACCACGATCGCGTAATCCTTGAAGGCCGACGTCGGCAGGCGGCGGGTGCCGTCCCAGTCGATCGTCGTCTCGTCGCCGGCGACGGCGGACGACGAGCCGGCCCACAGCAGGGCCAGCACCGCGGCGCTGATCTCCGGCGTCGTGCAGGCCAGCACCGCCTCTTCGCGGCGCTTGTACTGCGTGCCGACCAGCATGCCGGCGATGCCGTTCAGGTTGTCGGGCTCGAAGAGCTCCTGGTTGACGGTGAACTCGTTGTCGTCGGCGGTCGCGCCGACGCTCGCCTCGTCCACCTCGAGATCGCCCGCGCCAACGACGAGGTTGGCGGGGGTCGATGCAGAGATCGCCATGAGGTTCGTCCTCCTCTATGCGTAGGTGCGCCCCGCCGGGCGTCGCCCCGAGTACCAGCACAGCAGCTGGTCACGTCGGCGCAGTGGGAGAGAGCTCGAGCTCAATCCCGGGATGAAGTCGAGCGACACGTCCCGAACCTCGACCGTCCCGCAAAACGGGCAGCGGTTCAGGCGCAGCTCGTACAGGCCCCACCGCCCATCCAGCCAGGGGCTGAAGACGTGGGTCGAATCGGTGCACTCGCGTAGGGTCCCGACCAGGCGGAACGGGTACTCGGTGCGCGCTGTAAAGTGGAGCAGCAGCAGGTCGAGCGTCGCCGGCATCGGGCGCGCCGGCATGACCTCGGCGTACTCGCCGTCGCCGACCTTGACGATGTTCGGTTCGGCCGTCTGCTCGACGGTCATGTTTTCGCTCCTCGCTCCACGCCGGCCAGTGGCCGACGCGGGCTACGCCACGACCTGGGTCGTGGCGATGGCTTGAACTACGAATCGCTCCAGTGGTTGACCGGTGTCCGGGTCGGTGTCCTGCTCGCCCCCGCCTTCCTCGAGGGTCTGGTAGATGCCGAGCCCGTTGGCATGTGTGCGTGGCCCGGCGCGGTGCAGCGCGTTTGAGCACGCCCAGCGCAGCTCGGCCGCCTTGCGTCGATCGACGCCGTAGCAGGCGACGCCGAGGGTGACCGTCTGCACCGGCAGGCTGCGATGGCGCGGGCTGTCGAGGCGGGTGACGATCACGAAGTTGTGCGCGTACTTGCGCCGGCCGTCGTCGAACTGCTCCCAGGCCGCGTCGCCCGGTGCCGGCTCGACGCCGCGCACGCGCTGTCCGACGAGGGCGGCGACCGCCGCGTCGTCACGCAGCTCGACGATGATCCGGGGCAGGACGTCGGGAACGGCGAGGGTCACGCGATCCTCCGCAGCCGAGCCTGGGTCGCCGGTCGCATCAGCTCCGACGTACGTGGCAGCACGCGGTTCATGGCTGGCGTGAAGAACGGCTGGGCCGGATGGTTCACCGTCCCCAGCTCCTGGAACCGCCCAGGGAATCCGAAACCGGCGATGATCTGGATCCGCTGCGTGCCGCGCACCCGGAACGTCCGGGGCTTCTTCGGCTGCTTGCCGTCGAGACCGCCGCCGCCGATCTTCTTGTCGCCCACGTAGCCGATCCAGCCGCCGTTCGTGACGAGCCCGGCCCCGAACGGGGTGGCGTCCGGCGGATCCGCCTCGCGCACGACCGCCTCGCCCACGGCGAGTGCACCGTCAGCGACGGCGAGCCGGACCTCGTCGAGGGCGGCGCGGTTCATGACCACGCGCGCGCTAGGCTTGCGGGCCATCGCCCTCCCCCGAACCGGCATCAGGAACTGCGTACGCGGTCTCTACGAGCTCCGGGTGCTCGGCGGCGAACTCAGCCACGACCTGGGCGGCGCGGCGTGATGCCGGCCGTCTGGGCGCCTCCGGCTTCGGGAAGCACTCGCCGCACACCGAGTAGCGCCTGCCGATGACAGCGCCGAACACCTCGTCCAGCGTCCGGTAGCGGGGGCCTCGAGGGGCATGGTCGGCGTAGCGCGCGTGGACGACGTCCTCGCTGACCATGTAGCCGGTGCGCGAGTCGGGAATGATCTGCCTAGGCACCTGAAACCTCCTGCGGGATGAGCGAGATCGAGAGGACGTAACCGTCAGGCACGTCGATGCACACGCGCCGCGGCGTCGCCGGCATCGGCTCGGCCGCCGGCTCGGCGTAGTCCTGGCACGGGCAGCGCGTGACGCGGCAGGCTCCGACCTTGCCGTCGGTCTCCGACTGGTGCGCCTGCAGCTCGTGGACGCAGACGACGCACCGCGTATCGGTCATGCCGCCACCTCGCTTCGCTGCTCCAGCCAGCCGGTGAGCGACGCTGCCGCTCGGCGTGATGCGTCGCCACGATGGGCGTACACGCGCCGGACTGATGCGCGCCGCAGGCGGCGCTGCTCCGGTCGATCCTCAAGGGCCAGGGCGATGGCAGCGCCGAGATCCGCGCCGACGTCGACCTGGATCCCGACGCTGGCCTCGCGCCAGAAGCGCAGGCCGTGCTCGACATCGCGCCGGTAGGCGGCCGCGTTGAGGACGACCACCGGGCGGTCGGTGGCGGCGAACTCGTAAAGCGTCGAGACGCCGTCGCACACGTAGGCCGCGGCGACCTGCAGGACCTGGTCGAAGGTCGGGATGAACTCGAGGCGATGGCGCCGGGCCCACGGTTCGATGCGCGGCGCCGCCTTCGGGTGGCCGTGGATCGCCAGCCGGAAGCGGGCGTCGTCGCGCAGCGCGAGGACCGCGCCGGCGAAGTCGTCCCAGGCCGACGTCGTCTCAGGCTGGCTGGCGTTGCCGCCCCAGTGAAAGCTGACGACCACGATAGGCGGCGACGAGCGGAAGTGGATCGGCGGTCGGTCGTTCTTCGGGCACCCGACCACGGCGACCTGCGCTCGCGGGTAGGCCGCCTGCCAGCGCCGACCCGCTACCTGGTTCGGCACCAGGAACAGCTCGACGTCGTCGCAGCCGATGCCGCCCGCGTAGGCGGGGTGATCGTCGCTGAACGACTGGCCGATGCCGTGCTCGATGCGGGCGATGCGCTCGTAGCCGAACTTGCGCGCACGCTTATGGTCGCCCCAGCTGGCGACGAGGACTGCGTCGCTGATCGGGTGACCGCGGCGGATCCCGAGCCGGGCAGCCGTGGCGGCCTGGTGCGCGGGGATCACGAACGCGCCGCGCACGCGCTGCGGCAGCTGCTGCCAGATCGGTGCGAGGTGGTCGGCGAAGTGCGGCTCGCTGGCCAGCAGGTCGATGGTCGTCACGCCGCCAGCTCCTGCCAGCGCTCGAAGTCGCCGGGCTTGTCGAAGTCCTCGGTGCGGTCGTTGATCTCGACCATCACGTCGGCATAGAAGCGATGCTTGCGCACCTGGGCCCCGAGCGCCCCGCCCAGGATGCGTGCCGCCTCCCACGTACCAGAGCGCCGGGTCAGCCCGCGATTCATGAGCTGCACGCTGGTGAGCAGTGCCTGCTGGTACAGGCCGTTGTGCTCCGGCCACCACGACACTGCGAAGACCTCGCCGTACGGGCAGCCGGTGATGGCGGACGGTCCGAAGCGACAGAAGAGTCGCCACTCGCGTGGCGCGTGGCCGACGATCGTGTCCATGGCGGCGTCGGTGTAGTACGTGTCGCCGAAGAGCTGGACGGTGCGATCGTCGTCGGACCACCAGGCGACGTTGTTCAGGGCGTGGTCGCCCTTGCCGTTGCTCGGCGTCGACGGCGGGACGACGCACACCGCGTCGAGACCGGCGTAGGTCCCCGGGCGCGGCTCGGTGACGACGACGTCGACCACGTCGCGCGCGCGCAGCTGGCGCACCATCCGCTCGAGCAGCGTCTCGCCGTCGACCTGCAGCAGCTGCTTGCGCACGCCGAACGCGTCGTACATGTCGTCGGGGCCGGCGGCCATCACGATCGCCCTCATGCCCGCACCCACGTCGCGTCGATCGACTTCGTCATCGGCAGCAGGCCCGTCGAGTCGAAGGCCTCGGGCGGCTTGACCGCCTGCTTCTCCTTGCGCGCGATCGCCTCGAAGCCCTGTGCCTCGATGGCATTGACCAGAGCCGTGGCAGCGGCCCGCTGATCGAGCACCTGCTCGAGCGTCGGGCGCACCCGGTGCAGCACGAGGTCGGCGCGGACGTGGATCTCCATAGCCACCACCCGCACGTAGTCGGGCAGCTGCCACAGCTCGGGCATGCCGTACTCGCCGAACTCGACGTCGCACTTGATCACCGCCGGGCGGTGAGCGCTAAGCAGATCGCCGAGGGTGACGACCGGGACGGTGGTGGCGGTGCGCCCGGGCTCGTGGCCGAGCGTCGTGTTCAGGAACGGGCGATCGGGCCGGCTGTAGAGCTGAGCCTCGCCGGCGGCCGGGCCGACCACAGCGGCGATGATCTCGGCCGGGAAGCCTTCCAGGTTGCGGCGCAGGACGGCGAGGTTCGCCGGATCCGGCTCGACTGCGATGACCTTCGCCGCGCCGCGCTCGAGCATCAGCCGGCTGGCCGCACCGATGTGCGCACCCAGGTCCAGCACGACGTCGCCCGGCTCGATCGGCACCGGCGCGTACACGGCGCGGACCTCGTCGATGATGAAGCGATCCATAGCGGTCGGGCGGAACCACAGCCCGGTCGCCGAGTCCTGGCGCAGCTTCATGTCAGGGCCCCCCAGTTGATCGCGAAGCGCTGGCGGATGCGATCCGACAACGGGATCCGAAACGACCCGCTGAAGTCATCGCTGATCGCGTCGACGTGGCGCAGGTACAGCCAGCCGATATCGACCGCGACGACGTCGACCGGTGCCACCGAAGCGGCCCGCCGGTGGCCGAAGTCGTACACGCACAGGTCGTCACCGGCAGGCGCGAACAGGGTCTGCATCAGGCGGGTCGCATCGCGGCACGGCGCCCAGGTCTGCCCGTCGGTCCGGATCCCCGACATCGCGACGAAGATGCGCCGCTGCCGGCCGTGCCTGGCGGCCGCCTGGATCCGGGCGAGGTAGTCGGTGGTGATGGCGTCGTCGTCGTCGAGCCGCATCTGCAGTCGAGGTCCGGGCGTCATCGCCGAACGCCAGTCAGCGAAGTACGCCGACGCCGCCAGCTGCTGAATGTACGAGCCGACGCGGTTCGACCAGGGCACCCGCACCGGGCGCGTCGTGCAGTCGATGGCCACGCCGTCGAGCTCGCGGATGATCGCCTCGCGCTCGGCTCGTAGTGGATCCTGCGGATGCAGCGCGACGACCCAGGTGAAGGGTGCCGTCTGCGACGCCAGCGATCGGGCCGTCACCTCGCGCAGCAGCTCGAGCCGCCGGCGGTTCAGATCGATGTGGACGTCGGGCGCAAACGCGCTGCGCGTCAGGACATAGTGGTTCATGCCTGGAAGACCCACGCCGTGCGGTGCTCGGGATGTCCGATGAACGACGGCCCGACTCGGTGGTCGACCAGGGACGGCAGCGCGAACAGCGCCTCCTCGTCGTTGGCCCGCAGCCAGAGCTTCATGCGGTCGTCGTCGCCGAGGGTCGGGTCGAGCTCGTCGCAGAAGGCGATCAGGTCGGCGATGCGGTGGGTGGGCACGACGACGCCGGGACCGAGGATGTTGTTGTGGGCGAAGACGCCGCGGCCGTGCCGCAACGCCACGTTGGCCCGTGCGATCGCCTCGGGCCAGGTGCGCTTGTGCCGGTAGAACAACCCGTACACGCGCTCGCCTCGCTGGATCAGCTGCTCGAGGTGGTCGACGAAGTCGCTGCACGGGATCGCGTCGTCCTGGATGACGCAGTGAAACGGCGCATCGGTGTGCAACAGCAGCGCCGCGCGCTTCGTTCGCCAGCACGGCCCGCGGTCGCGCTTCGTGGCGTACGGCGGCTCGGCCCACGCGACCGGCACGTCGCCGAGCTGGGCCTGCAGCTCCGCGACCCAGGCGGCTCGTTGCGGATGCGCCATGATCGCGATCGAGACGTTCACGAGCCGTCTCCGTCCGGCGCGGCGCCGGCGTAGCCCAGCTGCGGGTTGCTCACCAGGCGCGCGTCGATCTGCAGGTGGTGCCCGGCGCCGGCCGCGTCGCCGAGGCCGACGATGTCGTACGTCGCCTCCGGCAGGTCCGGATCGGCCGGGCAGGCATCGGGGTTGTGATAGATCGCGTCGGAGCTGCGCAGCGCCACGCCCTGCAGGTAGATGCGCGTGTCAGACACCGCCACGCCGGCCTCGTGCAGGGCCGCGATCTCGCGCATGCCGCGGGGCTGGATCCCCGCCGCGACCGCGGTGGCGATCGTGTCGGTCTCGCTCTCCGGCTGGCCGTAGTCGTCCAGGATGGCGTCGCCGAGCTGGTCGAGGGTGGGCACCTGGCGCAGGACACTGACGCGGTGGTTCAGGAACCGGAGGCCGATCATCAGAAGACCACCAGCTCGTCCGGCTCGAGCGACGCGAGGATCGCCTCCCGCTCAATCTCGTAGTTGAACACGCTGTTCGCTGCGTAGCTGGCCTGCCAATCGCCCAGGCGCTCCCCGGTCAGCCCGGGCTGGTAGTTCACGTCGAGCTTCACGAGCGCGATCGCGACGCGGTCACGCTGGCTGTCGGAGATCCCGTTCGTGTAGGTCACGTCGACGTAGCCGCGCCATAGGCTCCCGGGGTTCGTGCCGGTGTCCTTGCGCTCGACCTGCCGACCGCGCGGGCGCAGGGCGTATTCGTTGGCAGCCAGGGTGTCGCCGTCCTCGACGACCGCGGTCACGGCCGAGGCCCGGTGGGCCAGCATCAGGAGCCGGCCGCTGGCACCGACCCGGCGCTCGGTGATCGATCCGCTCGGACCGTAGCGCTCGGTGATGGCGTCGTAGGCAGCGTTGAGCAGCAGCGTCAGCTCGGCGTCACCGAGCTGCGTCTGGACGTGACCCCTGAGTTCCTCAACGCTGAGCGCCATCGCGCTCTAGGCCTTCGGCTTGGGCCGGGTGACAGCAGGACGTCGCGCGACCGGCGACGACGGCGCGATGCTCGTCCGCTGCGGCGGCTCGGAGTGGGTGAAGGTCGGCTTGAACGGGGCGAAGAACGCCTCGCGCCCACGCATCAGCGGATGGCCCTCGGTGATGGTGTCCCCCACGGTGACGGAGACGCCGTCGATCACCAGGCTGGTGGTCGCGACGAACAGCTTCGGCATGGGTCGGTCCCTCTCGCGCTAGGGGCCGGACCGGGGCGCGCGAGGTGCCCCGATCCGGCGGTGCTCAGGCGTCAGCTCAGGAGCCGGCGCCGATGGTCAGGAGGCGGAAGGCGTTGATCGTGGTGAGCCCGGTGTCGTTCCGCCAGCGGGCGTAGATGCCGCGACGGCCGAGCGGTCGGCCATCGCCGTTGAAGACCATCGGGATGAACTCGGTCGAGAGACCGAGCCGATCCACGATGACGAAGTGGTTGAAGTCGCCGAAGAGCAGCGGCTCCGAATCGTTCGTCGTGGTCTTGTCCATGTTGTTGCTGATCCGCGCCCGGTAGCCGCGCAGCGTCCCCGACATCGGGTCGTAGATGCTGTTGGCCGGCTGGCCAGCGGTCCCGAAGGCTCGGGCCAGCTGGTAGATCTTCCGAGCAGCCAGCCACTGGGCGCGGCTGATGAACCGGTCGCCGAGATCGCCCTCGACGCTGTCGACGTCGGTCAGCGCGAAGGCGTTCGGAGCTGCCGACGGCACGACGCTCGCGCCGCCCGAAAGGGCGAACACGATGCCGAGCGGCTCGCCGGAGCCGGAGCCGTTGACGAACTTCTCGGCCTCGAGGACGTTCTTCGCGTCGGCGATCAGTCGACCGAGCTCGGAGGCGATGGCCGCCGGGCCATAGTCCTCGCTGTACTCGGCGCTGAAGTCGACCGACACGTGGGCGCGGATCGGGGTGATCGACGGCGAGGCGACGTCCGAGGGCGCGGCGTCGGAGGCGGCGGCGGTCTCGACCGCGTACGTCGCGGTCACGCCGCCGGTCGTGACCGGCGACCACTGCTTCGTGGTGATCGTCTCGACGCGGGCCATGCCGTCGCGGAGCGGGTTGACCGCGCCGTCGGTGGTGAGCACGAACGTCGGGTCGATCGTGACCGGGATGGCCACGCCGCCGTTGGCGTCGCTGTACGTCTGCAGCGCGGCCTGGAGGCGCGAGGGCACTGCCTGCAGACCACCGGAGACGTAGCGCGCCCACGCCTCCTGGTAGATCGGCGCCGTGGTGCCGATGACGCGGCGCGAGACGACGCCGTACTCCTCGTCCTTGTGCTTCTCGACGAGATCGGCCAGGCGGGCGCGCGCCTTGTCCGTGTCGGGCGCGACGGGGAGGGATGCCTTCTCGATGATGCGCATCGCGCCGTCGCGATACGCCTGCGGGAGGTCCTCGACGTCGCGGACCTGCTGCCGGTAGGCCGACAGGTCGAAGATGTTGTCGGGGGCCGAGATGACGTTCGGCGCGTTGAAGCGCGCCTCGCCGACGGTCTCGACGCCGTTCGGCTTCTGGGTGGCTTCGGCCACGGCGGCCTGGCGGAGCTCGAGCTCCTTGACGATGCCGGCGAGCTCCTCACGCTGGGCGAGGATGCCCTCGAACTCGGCGAGCTGCTCCGCGCTGAACGGGCGCCCGTCGGCCTCGGACTCCAGCTCAGCGAGGCGGGCCGCCAGCTCGGCGTCGGCCGAGCGGTGGGCGTCGAGCCCTCGCAGGCTCTTGAGGTCGATGGTCACGGTCTGGTGCTCCTCTGCTCCATTCGTTCGAGCGCCGCGCGGCGCTGGGCATGCGTGGCGGCAGGTGCCGCCGGTTCAATGGGTGCGACTCTCGCGGTGAGGTCGGGGACGAAGGCCTCGAGCTCGACCGTCTCGGCCAGTTCGGCCACGAGCTCGACCGTCCCGGACCCCTCGATCGCGGTGGCGCCGATGACCTGCCGGCCGCCGCGGCGCGGCTGGAACCGCTGGACGGTCTCCTCGAGGGTGGCGATGCGGTCGACCATGCCGGCCGCCTTGGCCTCTGTGGCCATCATCGTCCGACCCTGGCCGTACGAGTCGCCGACCACCGTCGTGCTCACGCTGCGGCCTTTGGCCACGTCGCTGATGAACATGCGGTGGAAGGCGTCGACCTGGTGCTGCATCTGCGAGCGCGCCTCGTCGGTGAGCGGCTCGAACTGGTTACCCTCGACCTTGTATTTGCCGGCGCTGATGAGCGTGGGTGTGACGCCGGCGGCGTCGTACGCGCGGCTGACGTCCTGGTGCATGGCGAACACGCCGATCGAGCCGACCTCGGCCGATGGCGTGGCCACGATCTCGTCCAGCTGCGCGGCCAGCCAGTAGGCGGCCGACGCGGTCAGGGTGTTCGCGACGCCGATGAGCGGCTTCGAGCCGCGTGCCTTGCGCAGCTCCTCGGCGAACTCGGGCACGCCGTCGACCGATCCGCCAGGCGAGTCGATGTCGAAGACGATGGCCTGCACGTCCGGATCCGCCATCGCCTCGCGGAACGCGGCGCGCAGGCTGTCGATGCTGGCGCCGCCGCTGAACTCGCTGAGCAGCGTGGCGCGCTGTGTGATGAGTCCGTACATGGGCAGGACCGCGACGGGTCCGATCTGCACGCCGCCGCGGCGCTCGCCCTGTTCGGCCCGGGCGGCCGCCAGGCGCGCCTCGATCTCCTCGGCCGAGATGACCTCGCCGACGAGGCGGCCCTGGAGGATGTCTGCCATCCGGAACAGGAGCTCCGGGTTCGCGCCGGTCGGCCCGCCGCTCAGCGCCCAGGGGTGGTCGTAGACGCGCTCGAGCACATGGGCGTACGAGCGGGGCCGGCTGGCGTTCGCGTGTCGCATCGCCGCGATGCTCGGCCCTGACCCACCGGGCAGGTCAACGTGCAGAACGGGTCAGCCTGGGGGTCAGCCGCGGGCGTGGCTCTCCTGGCGCACGCGCTTCACGGTCGAGGCCGAGACGTTCAGCAGCGCGCCGACGGCGTCGTCGCCGTACTGGGTGCCCTGCGCGCGCAGCTGCTCACGAGCCTGGTGGACCTGGGCCCACGTCACGAGCCGCTCCGAGGTGGCGACCTGCTCGAACATCGACGGGAAGTGCATGACCAGCGGATGGTCGCCGGTGTAGGTGCCGCCGGCGTGGATCGTGCCGAGCGCGCGGAGCGGATCGTCGACCGACCAGAAGTCCTGGCGCACGCGGAAGGCGGCAGGCGGCGCGGCAGCGGATGCCGGCGCAGCCCCCGGCTCCTGCAGCTGGACTGAGAGCTTGCCGCTGTGACGGAGCAGACCGAAGTCCTCGGCCTCGACCGCGGCGACGACCGAGTCAGGATCCCAGCCGCCGTCGGCCAGCGTGCGCATGGCGGTCGCCTTCGTGTTGATCGTGTCGGCCCGGTCCTTGGCCTCTTCGCGCAGGAGCGGCACGTCGCGGACGTCGTACCACAGCCGGGTGCCGGCGGGCGGCGGCATGATCGTCTGCATGCTGCCGGCGACGTCCTCCCACAGCGGATGCAGCGCTGCGCCGGCGACCAGGCGGATGGCCTGGCCGAAGTTGCCAGAGTTCAGCGACGAGCCCTGCAGCCCCTCCGACAGCGCCACGACCACCGGGTGCATGCCGGTCAGCATCGCGATCCGCGTCTCGGCTCGCCCCTGGACGGTGGCGAAGTCGAGCTCCTTGAAGTTCGTCCCGACCGGCACGGCCTCGACACCGGCACCGAGGAAAATCGTCTTGAAGGCCTTCGTCGCGCCGCGGTGCTCCTGCTCGAACAGCTCGATCCACTCGAGCGCCTTCTCCTTGTTCATCGCCGGCGGGAACTTCAGCGCGAGGTTCGGGGTCGCCGCGTTCTCGAAGAAGCTGAGCTTGTAGGTGGTCGAGGCATTGTCGGCGAGCACCTCGCGCAGGCCGGCGGTCAGCAGGCTGATGCCGCGGTTGCGGGCGAGCGGATCCTTCGTCGGGGTGAAGTGCGCGATCTCCTCGGGCAGGAAGTGGACCGGCTGGCTGCCCGACGTCGGCCCGCCGGGGTAGTAAGTGAAGCCGATGATCTCGGCGTCCGGGTCCCAGCTGCCGAGCTCGGTGCTGCGGCCCTTCGAGCCGTAGGCGATCGTGACCCAGTCCGGGCGCAGCCGACGCGTCGCGTCGCGTCGGCCGAGGGCGATGCCGTGGCCGCCCAGGTCCGCGTCGAGGATGAGACTCGACAGCAGGTCGCTCGTCGTCTTGCCCGGCTCGGGGAACTCGAGGCGCGCCAGCTCTGGCGTGCCGAACAGGTTGCCCGGGCGACCGGCGCGCAGCTGCTGGAACTGGAAGCGAGCGGTGCTGAAGAGGCGGGCGCGGACGGCCAGGCAGGCGAAGACGACGCTGTTGCGCAGGTACGCGCCAGTGACCAGGCTGGCGAACGAGCCGTCGTTGCGCTCTTCCTGGACCGGCATGGTGGTCTGCAGCATCGACGGCAGGGACTCGAGGCCCCACAGGCCGACCCAGTCGTCGAAGCTGTTGATCGGGCCGGCGCGCCGCTGTCGGCTGACCGGCGAGAGGGACTCGATCAGCGCGGCCATGTCAGCCTCCCGGCTCGGTTTGGATCGAACGTCACGGCGGCCAGGATTGCCAGACCGGAGGCGATGAAGGCGGCCGGCGGGTAGATCAGCGCGATGCCCGCGATGATCAGGGCCAGCGCCGCAACCAGCGACAGCTGCGGCAGGTACTTCATCGGACCACCACCCAAGGCTCGGTCTCGGGCTCGTCCTCGAGGTTCTCGGTGGCCCACCGGTGGACCATACCGGCCCCGGTCAGCGCATCGATCACGCGGCGCTCCTGCTGTGCCAGGCGTCCGCTCGACGGCCGATCGAACCGGATTCGGCCGCCGGGCAGCTCGCGAGCCACCGCGTTGAGGGCGTGGCGTGAGAGCCCAGGGTCGCCGGTGTGGTGGAGCCAGCCGTTGCGGAACGCAGCCATCATCGAGTCGTAGTCGGCGGCATGGTCGGGGTTCTGCTGCGCGCGATCGACGACCAGGACGCCGAGATCATCGGAGATCCAGGCGGCGAGGTCCTCGGCGCGGCTCGTGTCCATGACCACCACGTTGATCGGGTTGCGCTCATGGATGGCACGCAGTCCGTCCTTCACCCGATCCGGATGCAGAGAGGAACCGTCCCGCGGCGGCGTCAGGATCGTGGCGGGTCCGAGCAGCCGCTTCTGCGGCTCGGGCACCCACAGCGGGACGGCAGCAGTGGTGTCCAGCTTCCAGGCGACGTCGAGCCCGACGTCGACGGGTTCGCCGGCCGGGATCTCCTCATCGCTCTTCCACGCCTCCCACTCCGCGTCGGTGATGGCTGACGCCTCCGAGCGCGTGGCCTGGTTGCAGCGGAAGCGCCGCCAGTGCGGCAGCGTCATCGTCGGGGTGGCGAACTTCGCAGCCAGGGTGTCCTGGGTGATCCGCGGCGAGGGGTTGGCCAGCTTCACGGTGGCCATGTCGGTCACGTCGCTGTCGTCGGGCACGGCGTACTCGTGAAGCGCGATCAACTTGGAGCGGCAGTGAACGTACCCGGGGCGGCGCTCGACGACGGGGGTCTCCTCGCGGATCCGCTCGCGGGTCAGCTCGAACTCGCTGTACGGCTCGCCGGCGATGCTGATGGTGGCCAGCTGGCCCTGGCGCTTCTCGCTCTTGCCCGACCAGGTCCGGTACAGCGCCAGGCTCTTGTGACGGTGCAGCTCGTCGATGAACGAGTCGGAAGGGATGACGCCGTCGCCGGTCGCATCGTCGGCGGCGAAGATCTGCATCCGATTGCCGTTCAGCTTGTTGCGGATGCGCCGGTAGCCCTCGAGGCACTTGAACATGGCGCGCAGCCGAGGCGAGCGCAGGATGAACCCCTCGGCCTGGCGGTACCCGATCTCGGCCTGGTCACGGGACGACGCGGCCCACGGGATCCATGCACCGCGTCGGAACTCGAGCAGGTAGACGCCGAGTCCACCGAGCGCGGTCGTCTTGCCGTTGCCCTCTGGCACGATCAGCCAGCACTCGGGGATGCCGGCGAAGTAGTCCTCGAGGAACGATTCGAAGTAGTCGTCGACGATCCAGGGCTGGCCGTTGTCGAGCTCGAGCTCGGAGGCCCAGGCGCGGAAGTGGGGGACGGTGAATGGCGTTTGCTCGAGCGCCGGCGCCCGTAGCGCCATCAGCGCGCGACCCCGACGACAACCGCGGTCGCGACCGGACGCAGCAGGCCGCTCTTCGCTCGCTGGTTGCAGGTGCCGCAGGCAGCGACCCAGCCGGCAGACGGGTCGCCGTCCATCACGTGAGCGGCATGGAACGGATTACTCGGTCGGAGCACCCGCCCACACCCGTACGCGCATGGCGCCGGAAGGCTGCGCTTCAGTTGCGCGCGGGCGGCCTTGTGGGCAGGGCCGTACCCGCGCTGGGCGGTTGATCGCACGTGCCGGGCGCAGAAGCCGCGGCGGCCGCCGTTCGCATCGCCGCGACAGCCCCTCTCGCGACAGGCCCGGATCATCGGCATCAGTGCAGCTCCCGCGGGCCGTGCAGCGCGTCCCACACCAGCAGCGCCACGAAGCCGGCCATGGCCAGGCTGACGCTGATGCACACGCCGAGGGCGAGGATCTCCATCAGTCGTCGTTGCCTCGCGTGTTCAGGGTCGGTCGCTCCCGCCGCCGCATCCGTCGCAGGGCACGCTGATCGTGGCGCAGCATGAGCACGGCGCCAACGACGAGCACGGTGACGAACAGGAGCAGCGGGAGCTCGGCCACGAGTCGGCCTAGCCCTGGGCGTTCGCGCCGGTGAGGCTGTTCGGAGCCCGCACGACGTCGTCATGGATGCCCATCGCCAGGCGCAGGATTCCGTACCAGGCGGCGAGTGCGGCGAGCACGACAGCGACCCAGCCGGTGACGTCGACCGGTGGCGTAGTGCTGACCGAGGTGACCACGCCGAGGCCGACGAACAGCACCGCCAGCAGCGCGGCAGCCTGCTGCTCGCGGCCGGTGACGAGGCCGGGCACGAGGCGCTTGACGACCTCGACCAGGCCGGAGACGAAGCCGGAGATGGTGACGAAGGCCGTGGGCAGCAGCAGCTGGTCGGGCGAAAGGGTCAGGTCCATGGTTCAGCTCTCCTTCAGGCTTGCGGTTGCGGCCTCGATCGCCGCGGTGGCGCCGGCCAGGGCGGTCAGGCCGCGGTCGATCCGGGCCTCGAGCGCGCTGCAGTCGGCGGGTGGCAGCAGCAGCCGTCCGGCGGCGCTGAGCAGGAAGTCGGAGGCCAGCGGGCGAGCGATCCACCAGCCCTCCGGATCGACGTCGCGCAAGTGGATCCAGTCGTGCCCGGTCGAGCCCGGCAGCACCCACTGTCCACCGGCCGGCTGGTACTCGAGGACGTCGAACATGCGGGCCGCCGTGAGCAGGTGGGCGCGGGCGGTCATGCTCGGCTGCTTGCGCAGGTTGTTGCCGGCACCGACCCAGCAGGTCGCCAAGGCGACCGGGTCGTCACCGATCTGGCTCTGCTCGAGCAGCGGGATCGGATCCAGGCGGACGCCGTGCTCGCTGATGTCGAAGTGCAGGTGCAGCTCGGCGGTGCCGGTCCTGCCGACCAACCCAAGCTGCTGATAGCGCTCGACGCGATCGCCGACGGCGACCTCGAGGTCGGCCATGTGACCGTAGCCGGAGCTCCAGCCCTCACCGTGATCGATGCGGACCTCGCCCTGCTTCGGGTTCACCACGCTCACGCGCCCGGAAGCCATGGCCAGCACCGGATCACCGCCCTGGTAGTTGCCGATGTCGGCGCCGAGGCCTCGCTTCGAGGCGGCGTGCTCGGCGTAGGTCGACGTGACCCGGAACGCGTCGCGCCCGTTGGCCAGCTTGTCGGTCGGTAGGCGCGGCTTCCCGCGCGGCACGATGCGCGGACCGGGCACCGGGTTCGTGAACAGCGGGCGGGTCACGTGCAGTGCTCCGGCGGGCAGCGGTTCTGCAGGGTCGTCGACGGGGGCTCAACGTCCGCGACGCTTGGCTGGCAACCGTGATGCGGCTGACCATCCTCCTTTCGAGGCAGCCCGCCGGAGCATGAAATGAGGGTCCTCACGGCTGCGGCGCTACCGGACCGACGCCGATGGCCGGGCCGCCGAAGAACGTCCAGATCACGCCGAGGATGAGCGCGACGAGGCCCCAGAACACCTGCCAGTGCTGCGTGAACCAGCGGAAGGCGAGCATGACGACGTACCAGCGGCCGCGGTCGAATGCCTCTTCCAGCTCCTGGGCGGCCTGCCACTGCTCGAGCGCATCGAGGCGCCGGTTCGTCTCGGCACGGTACGTGTCCACCAGCGTCCGGGTCGCGGCGGCCTCGTTGCGATACGTGGCCTTCAGCTCGTCGATCGCCTGGGCCGTGCGGCGGTCCTGGTCGCTGACGATCGTCAGCACGTCGTGCAGCGCGACATAGCCTTCTCGGCGTCCGATGGGCGCATCCCCGGGCATGATCCGGGTCAGGCTCGCGAACATGGCCGCTCGGCCGCACGATCTGCAGGACGCATCGGACGCCATATACCGAACTGGCGTCCGAAGTCAAGACGTCAGGCCGCCACAGCCTCCGGAGCGAGCCGTCGCTGACCGGGCCGGCCGGCAGGCGCGTGATACATCCCACGTCGTCGAGCGCCCCGCGTTCCGAGCGGCTTCGAGGGTGACGGCGGCCGCGGCCGGAGCACGTTCGTCTGCAGCCAGAGCACGACGTCGTCGAGGGTCATGGGCTCCTCGGGGCCGTCGTCGCGGAGCACCGCCAGGGCCTCGATCAGCAGCGTCGGCGTCAGCTGCCCGTCGACCAGGCGCGGCATCTTCGGCGAGGTGGGCCAGCGTCGGCGCGCGCTCATGCCGACCTCGCGGCAGCCGGGCGCAGCGGCGTCGGGGTTCGAACCGTGACGGTGATCGGTCCGACTCCTCTCGCCCCGACCACCGTCACAGATTGAGCCCCGACGAGGCCGACAGCGGCCGGGGTCGGGATGATCGTTAGCTCGCGGCAGCCGAGCGCGTCGACGTGGATGAACAGCTGCTCGGCCAGGCGCCGTCGCTCGTCGGCCCTCGCCTCGGTCCACATCCGGGCCAGGCTGCGCAGCCAGGGCAGCAGCTCGGGCCAGCGCGCCCCGGCCGGAGGTCCGGAGGTCCGGAGGTGATTCTCCTCGGTATCGAGCGTCGCCATCGTCGCCTCGAGGCGGGATGCGTCACGGTCGCGGCGGTACCTGGCGAGGGCGCGATCGCGCTCGGCCTCGATGCGCTTCAACGCCAGCCCATCGGTCAGCGCTGACCTTCTCGAAGAATCGATGGCCGCCGCCTCGGTCAGCTGGCCCGGATCCAGAGCCCACTGCTCGAGCGCAGATCCGATCGCGCCCTCGTACAGCGCCTGGGCATACGACGTGCCGAGGCTCTTCACGAGCTGGTTCTTCCAGGCCCGGCGACGTCGGGCGGCGGTGAACGCGGCGCACGGCCGGCGGTGCCGGTAGCGCCCGGTGTCACCGATCAGGCGCTCGCCGCACGCCGCGCAGCGGAGCATCGGCAGCGCATACGTGCGGAACGTCTCGGGCTTGCCGCCGCGGGTACGCCGGCGCGCACGCTGATCCTGGACGGCCTGCCAGGTGGCGACGTCGACGATCGGCTCCACCGCCGCCGGCGAGCCGTCGCGCAGGCGGCCGACGTAGATCGGGTTGGTCAGGATCCCGCGGACGGTGTCGATGGGGAGGCCCACCTTCTGAGCCACGCGTCGGTCAGGGGCGCCCGATGCGGCAAGGTCAAACGCACGACGACAGATCGCTTGGTGTTCGGGATCAGGCTCCAATCGAGGTGGTCGGCCGGCTCGATGCCATCCGAACGGAGGGCGGCCTCCAGGCTCTCCAAGTCGGCGCCGCTTAGCTGCATAACCCTCACGGATCCGCCGCCCGAGCTTCCGGCTGTAGCTCTCGGCCTCGACGGCCTCGCGGGCCCACTCGTCCCATCGTTCGTCGTCACTGGTCAGGATCCTCTCGTCTGCGAACAGGA
>JADLBB010000279.1 GCA_020848055.1 Chloroflexota bacterium
CTCAAACACCGATGAGCGCAAGCTCGTGAGGGTTCAAGTCCCTCCCCCGGTACCAGGTCCGATGACGAGCCGCCTCGGTGCACCGGGCGGCTAGGCTGGCGATCTGCCACGCTGGGCGTGGTCGAGGTTGAGGATCATGACGTCCACCTCCCACTGATCCTCGCCGGCCGACACCACGCACGCGGTCAGCGGCAGCCACCAGCGGGACGTGCTCGCGACGTAGCGTGCGGGGTCGGCGCCGGTCGGCAGGTGCAGCGTGCCTCGCACGTGATACGGACCCGCCTGCACCTCGACCGGGTGCAGGCGGCGCGAGACCCTCTCCGCCGACCGCACCCTGGGGGCCGGCGCGACCGCGACGATGTCGTCCGGGTGCAGGTCCAGCCACGGGCCGGGCGATCCGTCCACCTGCCTGGTGCGGACGTTGGGCGCCTCGCCGGCGTTCAGCCTATCGCTGACGCGCTGCTCCGATGGCGGCGTCCAGCCCTCGACGATGCCACCAATCTGGAACACTGCCATCGGTTCGGAGGCATCCGGTTCGGCATCGCGAGATTCGGACCAGTGCATCCAGCGTCGCATCGGCGACAGGCTACACCGAACTCGCCTGCCCATGCGGCCCGACGCGCTGACGTGGCCCGATCGGCGAGCGGCTAGACTGCGGTCGATCGGTCCGTTGCGGGATCGATCATCGGCCGTCGGCGTTCTCACCGCCGGCGGCCACCTGCGTGCTAGGCTTGCGCCGCCTCCAGGCGAGCGCCGGATGATTGCCACCAGACAGGAGCGCCCGAACGCCCGATGACGCGCGAGAGCATCGACTGCTTCAACTGCGGCCGCGAGAATCCCGAGTGGGCGCAGGTGTGCCGATCGTGCGGCGTTGCCCTGCGACACGGCCAGTCGCGCGTGCAACCCGCCGGGCGCGTCCCGACCGACCGTGACTCGATCGTGTCGATCGCCGCCACGCTGGGCACCATCGTGGTGGCGCTCCTGGTGGGACTGTTCGTGGCCGGCCTGGATCCGATCCAGCCGACCGTGGGCTTCACCACCCCCACGCCGCGACCGACGCCGACCCCGAGCGCGACCCTTGAGGCCACGCCGCCGCCGACCGCGGCACCGACCGCCACTCCGGCACCGACGCCCGTCCCGCTTCCGGCCACCGTGCTGTTCGGCACCGAGCTGGGGGCGAACCGGCAGGTCATCAACCCGGTCGAGACGTTCACGCCCAACATGATCTTCGCGCACTCGATCTCGAACACCCAGCCGTTCGGCGCGCCATTGATCGGGGAGGAGGTCACGCGGCTGAAAGAGGACGGCACCGACGGCGACACGATCGTCAACAAGGCGCAGAACCAGCTCGGCGTGGATCCGGCGTCGAAGGTGGCCGGTTTCGTGGCTGGACCTGCTGCGAACTTCATCCGCGACTGGGGACCCGGCGTCTATGTCCTGCGCGTATACGTCGGAGACACGCTCATCGGCCAGGGAACCTTCCGCCTGAGCGAGGGGTAGGGTCGGACGTCTCGTCAGCCGTCGCGCCCGGCGACCTCGTCCCAGGCGTCCGCGTACAGGCGCGCGCGGATCGGCAGGTAGCCCGGGTAGTCCTGGCGCGCTTCGGTGACCACCGACGAGCGGAGCGTCACGAGCGCCAGCGTGTCGGTCGTCTCGACCAGGACGTTGCCAACCGGCCCGATCGCCACGCTCGGCCCGCCCATGAGCACCCCGTCCTCGGGGTACGGCCGGTTGACGCTCAGGACGTAGAGGCAGGCCGTCAGCGCGTTCGCGCGCCAGACCGGCTTCCAACGCTGGTACGTGCGCTCTTCGGTGGCTCGCGGGTTGAGCATGGCCATGACACCCTGGGCCCCCAGCAGCAGCGTGCCCTCCGGCCGGTTGTTGTCCGAGCAGATCTGCACGCCGATGGGCAGACCGAACGCGTCGATCCTTCGCGGTGCCTCCGTCCCCGGCTGGTAGTGGCTCGTCTCCCAGAATCCAGGCTCCTCGGGCAGATGCAGCTTGTCGTACGTCGCCACGACCTTGCCGAACCGATCGATCACGATCGCGCGGTTCGTCCTCCGCCCGGTGTCTGGGTCGCGATGGATGATGCCCCCGATGACGCCGATCCCCGCCGCGGCCGCCGCCTCCTGCTGCGCCCGAGCGCGTGGCCCATCCGCAGGTTCGGCATCCTCGTCGCGGGCGTCCTTCGTGGACGGCCGCCAGGCGTTGAGCGGCAGCTCCGGCAGCAGGGCCAGGTCCGCGCCGCGGCGGCTCGCTTCCGTGAGGCGCTGCTCCAGTCGCCCGATGCCATCGGGCTGCCAGAAGACCTCCGAGACGAGTGCGACCGTCAGCTTGCCATCGGTTCGGGGTGGAGTCGTCATCGGCGCGATCCTACCCACTTCGGGAGGCGGTTGGCGGCTGGCGGCTGGCGACTCCGGCGCTTGCAGGCTGAGCGCCGCACAACGCCCCGCGCGGGGCCGCGAAGGTCATCCCTGCAGGCTGAGCGCCGCACGGAGGGCTCGACGGCTGCCGCCCGACGGTCTTGTGCGGCCGTGGCCTGAATCTGCCGAAAATAAGCCCCGAGTACGCGCGCGGTAATCGTGTGCCGCGAGAATCAGCGCCGATGTACTCGAACGTTCCGACCGCCATGCGAGCCCTGCGAGCGCGCCGCCGATGGCGTCAGGCGGACCTTGGCGCGCGCGCCCACCTCTCGCGGGACGTCGTCTCGCGCATCGAGACGCATCATCTCGAGGGCGTGACCGTTGGATCGCTCCAGCGCCTGGCCCGGGCGCTCGATGCCACCCTGGTGATCGATCTGCGCTGGCGTGGCGCCGACCTCGATCGGCTGGTGGATCGCGTCCACGCTTCGCTCCAGGAGGCGGCGGCCCAGCGGCTCGGCGCCACGGGATGGATGACGCGGGCCGAGGTGAGCTTCAACAACTTCGGTGACCGCGGCAGCTGCGACCTTGTCGCGTTCCACGCGACGACGCGGGCCTTCCTGATCGTCGAGGTGAAGAGCCGGCTCGGCAATATCCAGGAGACACTCCATCGGCTCGACGTTAAGGTCCGGGTGGGCCGAGACATCGCCGCAGAACTCGGCTGGCCGGCACCGTTGAGCGTGGTCGGTGCGCTGGTCCTGCCCAACGATCGTACCGCAAGGCGCCAGGTCGGGGCCCATGCCGCGCTGTTCAGTCGCTTCGGGCTGCGCGGACGGGCCGCCTTCGGCTGGCTGAGAGCGCCGGCGAGCACGGCCTCGGGCGTTCTGTGGTTCGAGAAGCCGGCAGATTCATCTGGCCGCCGCACAATGTCCGCGCAGCGGGTGCGACCGACACGTTCTGCAGGCTGAGCGCCGCACAAGACCCCGCAGCCGCCGAGTTTCGCGCGTAGTGCGGC
>JADLBB010000280.1 GCA_020848055.1 Chloroflexota bacterium
ACTTCCGGCGCTCGCACGGCCTGTCCGACACCGATGCCGATGCCACCGTGTTCCTGGCCACGGCCATCGTCGGCGTGTCGACCGCGCTGGCCGCCATCCCGGGCGGACGGCTGTCGGATCGGCTCGGCCGCCGGCCGGTGATCTGGGCCGCCGCCGTCATCGCCGGCGCCGGCCTGCTCGCCGTCGCGCTGGCGCCGTCGCCTGGGTTCGCCGTGGCGGCCTGGGTGCCGTTCGGCATCGGCATGGGCATATTCCTGTCCGCCGACTGGGCGCTCATGGCCGATGTCATCCCCAAGGACACGGCCGGGCGCTACATGGGCATCCTGAATGCGGGCACCGCCATGGCCGGGCCGGTGTTCATCATCGTGGCCGGACCGATCCAGGACGCGGTGGCGGCTCTTGTCAGCGACCCCGCCGGGCCGCGCGCCGCGATGGCCGTGGGCGCGCTGTTCCTGGGCCTGTCGTCCATGGCCCTGATGCGCGTCGACCCGAGCCGACAGGAGCAGTAGCATCGGACCATGCTTCCCGTCATCTGGACCACGTTCGCCGTGCTCGCCGTGGGTGGATTCCTGATGATCGCCGCCTACTGGCTCGACGTGCAGGATCGACCTGACCTGGGGGTTCGCGCACGCATGGCCTGGAGCTTCGGCGCGTTCGCCTTCCCCATCACGATCCCGGCGTACGCGTTCTGGGGCGGCGCGGAGTGGCCGCCGTTCCTGCGCGCCGCCAGCTTCGTGCCGGCCGTCGCCCTGGCCCTGTTCTTCGGCTTCGTCTTCGGCGCCTTCACCTGACCGACGACGTCTCGCGCCGGAAGGCCCAGGCCGAGACGCCGGCAACGAGCACGATGGCGGCGAGGCCCACGAGTAGCGGCATCGGGAGGTCGAGCGGCGCGCCCTCGGTGCCCGCTTCAACGGGTGGGGGCGAGTCGACCGGCGGTGGCAGTTCGGCGAGCACCGCCTCGGCATCGTTGCCGGTGAGGAGCACATTGGCGGAGCAGGACGACGTCCACGACGCGCCGTCGGACAGGTCCACAAAGATGAGCCAGCGCTCCTCGGCGGCGAAGCCGATGCCGCACGACGCCCCATCGGGGAAGTTCGACGTCACGACCTGAGGTTGCGACACATCGCCCTTGTAGACCGCGTCCACGTCGAAGGCGTAGGACACCTGGGCAACGCCCGGGACGGGGGGAGCCGGCTGCGGTGGCACGGCAACGTCCTCGCCGACCACGGTGCCGGTGAACGCGAGGTCGGCCATCTCGAACGCCTCGCGCGTCGTCAGCGCCATGCACGAGCACGCGAACGCGCTCGTCATCGGCGCGATGGAGAGCATCCCGGCCACAATGGCGGCAAGCAGCAGGCGGACGGCCATGCGCCGAGGACGCGCGCCGGGGCCGATCGGTTCCATCGGTCTATCATCGGCCCATGACAACCGAGACCGATGCCGTCCGCATGACCGATGCGGCCGTTGCCCACCTGCGCGAGCGCGAGGCCGATCACCTGGCCCAGTTCGACGAGTTCCTGCGCATTCCGTCGGTGTCCGCCGACCCCGCCCGCAACGCGGATGTGCAACGGGCGGCAGAGTGGATCGTGGCCGAACTGGAGCGGCTGGGAATCGAGCAAGCCACGATCCATCCGACCAGCGCGCACCCGATCATCACCGCCGAGTGGCTGCACGCCGGACCGGACGCCCCGACCGTGCTGGTCTACTGCCACTACGACGTCCAGCCCAGCGACCCCGACGACGAATGGGTCCGGCCTCCGTTCGAGCCGCGCTTCGAGGACGAGCGCGTCTACGCCCGTGGCGCCGGCGACGACAAGGGCCAGCTGTTCATGCACCTCAAGGCGGCCGAGGCATGGATGACGACCGCCGGGCGGTTGCCGCTCAACCTGCGCTTCTTCTTCGAGGGTGACGAGGAGGTCGGCTCCGGACCGATCGAGACGTTCATCGACGAGCACGCCGACCTGCTGCGAGCCGACGTCTGCGTCGTGTCCGACAGCGACACGTTCGACGACCACGGCACGCCGGGCATTGGCTACGGCCTGCGCGGCATCGCGTACTGGGAGGTCCGCGTCTCCGGACCCGCCCACGACGTCCACTCCGGGCAGTACGGCGGCGGGGTCGACAACCCGGCCAACGTGCTGGCCCGCATGCTCGCCTCCCTGACCGATGCTGACGGCCGCGTCACCGTCCCCGGCTTCTACGACCGCGTGCGCGACCTGACCGCCGAGGAGCGCGCCGCCTACGCGACGCTGCCGTTCGACGAGGCCGAGTGGCGCGCCGAGACCGGCGTGCCCGCCGCGATGGACGGCGAGCGCGGCTACACGCTGCAGGAGCGCCTGTCGGCCCGACCGACCTTCGACATCAACGGCATCTGGGGTGGCTACAGCGGCGCCGGCGCCAAGACGATCATCCCGGCGTGGGCCGCGGCCAAGATCTCCACCCGCCTGGTGCCGGACCAGGACTTCCGCGAGATCGAGCAGTCGATGAAGGCGCACCTGGAGTCGATCGCGCCGCCCACGGTGACGGCGAGCGTGCAGATCATCCACGGCGGCGCGCCGGCCATCACGCCGCTCGACCATCCCGGCATCCCGCCGGTCGCGCGAGCGCTCGAGGCGGGCTTCGGCACCGCCCCGCTGTTCCAGCGCTCCGGCGGCTCCGTGCCGGTCGTGGCGGCGCTCGACGCGCAGCTCGGCCTCAAGACGCTCATGGTCGGTTTCGCCAATCCCAGCGGCAACTTCCACGCGCCGAACGAGTGGATGAGCCTGCGCAACATCCGCGACGGCATGGCCTCGATCGTTCACCTGTGGGCCGAACTGGGCGCCATGAAGGCCGACGACCTGCGGGCGTGAGCCCCGTGCGTCGCGCCGACGCCGACGATCCCTGGCTGCCGCTGGGTGCGGCCTCGAAGCTCGTCGGCGTCGGGCACGACACGCTGCGCCGCTGGGCGGACTCGGGCAGGGTGCAGAGCTACCAGACGCCCGGCGGGCATCGGCGCTTCCTGCGCTCCAGCCTGGAGGCGATGATCAATGCCGCCAAGCCGCCGCGGTACGGGGTCGAGCGGCTGCCCGACTCGCGCCAGACGATGGCCGGCGAGGTGCATCGGCGCATGGCCGGCACCGGGCACGAGCGTCAGCCCTGGCACGCCCGCCTGTCGTCGGCGCAGCGCGACGAGTTCCGCCGCTGGGGCCAGCGCACGTTCGACTTGGTGATCGAGTACGTCGCCGCCGGCAGGCGCGCCGAGCGCGAACTGCTGATCGGCGAGGCGGAGGGGATGGGCCGGCTGTACGGCTCGGAGGCCTCGCATGCCGGCCTGACCCTGGCCGAGACGGTCGAGGCGTTCCTCTACTTCCGCACCCCGGTGCTCGACGCCATCGTCGGGCAGCTGCGGCGCCGATCGGCCGACGTGTCGGAGGTGACCGCGGCCTTCCACGAGGCGAACGC
>JADLBB010000281.1 GCA_020848055.1 Chloroflexota bacterium
CGTCCATGGGCGAGGGGTTCGGCGTCCCGGTCATCGAGGCCCAAGCCTGCGGCCTGCCGGTCATCGTCAGCGACTTCTCCGCGCAGCCCGAGCTGTGCGAGTCGGGCTGGCTGGTCAAGGGCCAAGGACACTGGGACCCGCTGTCGGGTCAGGGACTGGCGTGGTTCTACGACCCCTACGTCCCGTCCATCGTCAAGAACCTCGAAGCCGCCTACGAGGCGCGCGGTGACACCGCCATTCGCGAGCGCGCCATCGCCTTCGCAGCGGCGTATAACACCGACAAGGTGTACGACCAGTACTGGCGTCCCTTCCTCGCCGAGCTCGACGCGAGCGAGAAGCCGAACCGGGCCGCACGCCGTCGGGCCGCCAAGGCGAAGGCCGCATGAGGGTTCTGCTGACCGGCATCGCCGGCTTCATCGGCTCCCACGTCGTGGAGCACCTCCAGGCCAACACGGACTGGGAGATCATCGGCCTCGCATCCTTCCGGCACCGTGGCGATTCGGAGCGCACGGAGTCCTTCGACCCCGACCGGGTCACGATCCACTACGCCGACCTGCGGGGCGACCTGTCGCCGACGCTCGTCAGCCGCATCGGGCCGGTGGACTACATCCTCAACCTCGCCGCCGAGTCGCACGTCGATCGGTCCATCACCGAGCCGCGACCGTTCATCGAGAACAACGTCAGCGCGGCGATCACGATGCTCGAATACGCCCGCATCGCCAAGCCTCGCGCGTTCATCCAGGTCAGCACCGACGAGGTGTACGGGCCCGCGGCCCCGGGCCAGTACCACGCCGAGTGGGAGCCGATCATCCCATCGAACCCGTACTCCGCCTCCAAGGTGGCCCAGGAGGCGATCGCCACCTCGTACTGGCGAACCTTTGGCGTCCCGGTGGTCATCACCAACAACATGAACGTCATCGGCGAGCGGCAGGACACCGAGAAGATCGTGCCCAAGGCCATCCGCTCGATCATCACCGGCGAGCCGGTGCCGATCCATGCCGACGCGTCGGGCAACCCGGGCAGCCGCTTCTACCTCCATGCGCGCAACATCGCCGACGCGTGGCTGTGGCTCCTCACCAACACGGCCCCGGAGATGTACCCGCATGTGGGGCGTCCGTCACGCTGGAACATCGTCGGCGAGGAAGAGCTCGACAACCTGACGCTCGTCCGCATGATCGGCGACGTTCTCGGCACCGAGCCGAAGGTCGAGCTTGTGGATTTCCACAACGCGCGGCCCGGCCACGACCGGCGCTACGCGCTCGACGGTCGCAAGATTCACGAGGCTGGCTGGCGCCCGCCGGTCAACCTGCGTGACTCGCTCGCCAAAACGGTGTGGTGGTCGGTCGCCAACCCCGAGTGGCTCGGACTGACCGACGCCGACGTTCGGCATCTGCGGTGAAGGCGGTCCTGGTGGTGCCGAACCACCTGCCACATCTCGACGTTCTCGATGCGTGGGCCGACGTGCTCGGCTCGACGCCGGTCATCGTGGTGCAGGATGTCGGCCCGAAGCCCCGGGCCCCGGCAGGCCTCGATGTGACGATCGTCGACCACGACGACATCGCAGCAGCCCTTGGGTCTGATGCCTGGATCATCCCGTCCCAGACCTCGGCTTGCCGCTCGTACGGCTACTACCTGGCCTGGCAACGCCGGCCCGACTACATCGTCACCATCGACACCGACTGCTACCCCGATGGCTCGAACCTGTTGTGGGGCCATGCGGCCAACCTGCGCCGCAACGTCACGCTCGACTGGGTGAACTCCGGCGCCGGCCTGTACTACCGCGGCTTCCCGTATCGGATTCGTGACGCGTCGCCGGTCACGCTGAGCCACGGCCTGTGGTCGGGCGTGCCGGACTTCGACGCGGCTACGTGGCTGCACAACCCGAACGTTCGGCTGCGGCCAGCCGACGGGACGCGCGTCATCCCGCGCCACTCATTCTTCCCGATGTGCGGCATGAACCTCGCGTGGCGGACCGAGCTGACGCCGGCCATGTACTTCGGCCTGTTCGGCCCGGCCTACGGGTTCGACCAGTACGACGATATTTGGGCCGGGGTGCTGGTCAAGCGGGTCATGGACCATCTCGGCCTTGCGGCCATCTCCGGTTATCCGTCGGTCGAGCACCGCAAGCAGTCGAACGTCTACGTCAACCTCGTCAAGCAGGCGCCCGGGCTCGCCATGAACGAGCACTTCTGGCGCGAGGTGCAGCGGGTCCCACTGACGGCCACAACGATCGCCGGAACATATCGCCAGCTCATCGAGGGCCTGCCGGATGTCATCGCCGATGAGCCGCAGGGGTACACCGTCAGGCTCAAGCTGGCCGCGCTGACATGGGTGGGACTGTACGAGTGAAGACGCTCGTCGTCGCACGCTGGACCGAGGACGTCAGCTGGGCCGCCTCGGTGACTGGATGGCGGGTCATGCTCGTCCAGAAGGGAACCGACGTGCCGAACCGCGGACGCGAGCCGTCGAGCTTCCTGTGGGCCATCGACCGCCTGTATGACGAGACTGAACCGGACGACACGCTGGCATTCGTCCAGGGCCATCCGTTCGACCACTGCCCGGACCTGCTCAATCGGCTCGTCGAGCCGGTGACACGGTTCAGCCCGCTCGGGTTCTGGCACACCTTCTCCGACGCCAACGGCGGGCCACATCATCGAGGCGTCCCTGTCGGCGCGTGCTACGAGGCATGGCTGGAGTCACCCTTCCCTGGGACGGTGGAGTTCACCGCCGGCGGCCAGTTCGCCATCAGCGGCGAGGCGCTGCAGGCGCATTCGGCGGAGGTCTACCAGCGCATCTACAACGACCTCATGGCCGACGAGGGCATGAAGCCGTGGGCCGTTGAGCGCCTGTGGCCGGCCATCTTCCGATGATCCCGGTCCTCATTGTCCCGGTGCTCAATCGGTGGGACCTCGCGGAGCGAATGCTCGCCTCGATCGACGTGCCGGCCCGCGTGGTGGTGGTGGACAACGGCCACATCGGCATGGCGGGCGACTTCGAGGTCATGCGCCCCATTGCCAACCTCGGCTTCGGCGGCTCGATCAACTCGGTCATCTGCCAGACGCCCGAAGCGGCGTGGTGGATGTGGGCCGGCGCCGACCTGGCCTTTGCACCCGGCGACCTGGCGCACATCGCGCAGCTCATGGACCGCGCGAGGGTTCCGCAACTCGTCACCGGAGACCGATCCGACGAGCGACTACTGCGCTTCGCCTACGGGGCGCTCAACCGCGAGTGCATCGAGGCGGTGGGGCTGCTGGACGAGGGATTCCATCCGGCCTACTTCGATGATGACGACTTTGAGTATCGCTGCCGCTTGGGAGGCGTGTCATGGATCACCTACAACGGCGCGATCTCACACTCGCGCTCCGCGACGATCAACAGCGATCCTGCGCTTGCGGCGGCGAATGCTCGGACGTTCCCGATGAATCACGCCCGCTACGTCGCCAAGTGGGGCGGGCCTCCTGGCTCGGAAAGATTCTCAAGGCCGTGGGACCGGCCCGTTCCCCTGAACTACGCCCCCGTGGATATCGCGGGCCGGGCGGCGAGGACATGGTAGTGGCCGCCCGTGAGCGTGGGATCGAGCAGCGATGACGGCATACACCACCCTCGCCGAACTGAAGATTCGCCTCGGCCTCGGCGGCACCGCAGGGACCGCGGTCACCGACGACGACACGCTGCTCGCGTCCTACGTCACCTCGACGAACGCCTGGATCGAGCATGAGACGTGGCGCCCCATCGGCCCGACCACCGGCGGTACGGCCACGTTCGACGGCTACGGGGACGTGAGCAGCGACGGCCTGTCGCTGTACGTCAACACCGGGGTCCGGTCCATCACCACGCTCACCGTGGCGTCAGAGACCGGCGGGACGCCCGTCGAGGTGCAGGACGACGTGGTCATCCTGCCGCGCGAGCAGAACCGCCGTCCCGGCTGGCCGGGCTTCGAGGTGCGCTTCAAGGACATCGTGGCCGGATCGGTCGGCTCCTTCTCCCGCGGCTACGGGAACATCGTGCTGATCGGTGACACCGGCTGGGCGTCCATCCCGTCGAACCTGAGCGAGCTGGGCTACCGCGTGGCGATCCGCGCCTGGCACGCCCGCAACGCGGGCCAGCAGGACATCATCGGCGTCGACGAGACCGGCGACCCGATCGTGTCGCGCTTCGCGTCCAGCATGGACTGGCGCATCCTGCGCTCGTTCCGTCCGGGCGGCGGGGTCGTGGCCCAATGAGCATTGACTTCCACGCCATCGGCACCGCCCTCGCCTCGGCATACGCCAACGTCACCCCTCCCACCGATGAGCGCAGCGTGCAGTTCGCGGATCTGCCACGCAACAACCTGAGCAGCTTCCCGTGCGTCATCGTCTACCCGCCCGAGTGGGAGACTGCCTACCAGTCCGGCGCACGCGAGACGACCCAGACGTGGACGGTGCGCTTCTACCGCGGGCGGATGAGCGGCGACGTGAACGCCGACACCACCGCGCTGCTCAAGTGGGCCACCGTCTTGGTCGATGCCACCCACGCGGCCTCCAAGCTCGGCCTGTCATACGTCCGCAAGGCCATCCCGGCCGGTGGGCTGGTCGGCGTCCACAACTACGGCAACATCGACTACGGCGTCGTTGAGCTGGAGGTCGGCGTCTGGACCGAGGACGCCGTCACGCTGGTCGCGTAATGGCCCAGATCGACATCGAGGTCGAGGGGCTGCGCGAGGTCATCGGCCTGCTCGACGAGCTCGACCACCGCACCGGCAAGAAGGTGCTCCAGAAGGCCGTCGCTGACTCGGCCAAGAAGGTGCTCAAGCCCAAGGTCAAGAGCGCCACGCCATGGCCGTCATACGTCCGCGCCGTGCGGGCGGGCGCGGCGAAGCGTGAGAAGCCGGCGGGCATCGTCAAGTACGACAACAAGCGCGCGCCGTTCCGCCACATCATGATCGGCGGCTCCGAGGGCCACTCCACCACGCGAAAGCGCCCCGGCAAGTCGGACCTCCAGGCGTTCGACGACGGCGGCACGCGCAAGTTCAGCCGCGGCCACGAGGTCAGTGGCGTCACCGGCGATCCGGTCATCACTCGGATCGGCGACCAGTACGGAGACGAAGCCCTCGACCACGTCGAGGACTACATCGTCCGCCACCTAGAGCTCGACTAGAGGAGCCCCCATGCCCGCAAAGAAGCCGGCCTTCGAGCCGGAGCTTCCGCCTGCCCTTCGCTACCTCGGAGACGCTTCCGGGCAGCCGCACCTGAGCGGCATCCCGTCCCGCGACCTCTCAGCCGACGACGTCAGCCGGCTGGCCCACCGCCACGGCCTGAGCGTGCGCGCCTTCGTGGCGCTCGCGTGCCGTGGCCCGTTCACCAAAGCCGCCCTTCCGGCGGCAGACGAATCGCCGTCAGCCGACGGGAAGGAGTAACCCACCATGGCCGAAGCAGCCTTCCGAGTCCTGCAACTGGGCAAGGAGAGCACGTTCAACACGGCGGTCGACGCGACCACCATCTTCCCCTGCGATCCGGGGTCGGGCGAGTTCACGCTGAACCGCGCCACGGCGGTGCCGGACGAGGACTGGGGCCGCGCCATCCGCAACCAGTCGGGCCGCGGCTCGCACGGTGCCCGCGTGGCAACCGCCAGCGTCTCGGCGCCCGCTCGCTTCGAGGATCTGGGCCACCTGCTGACGATGGCGCTCGGCACGGCCGTCACCACCGGCTCGGGCACCTACACCCACGTCTGGGACCAGGACACGACTGCCGACACGGTCAAGTCCTACACCTTCCGCACGAACGACGGTGTCGCGCCGTTCGTGACGACCGGCGTCGTGGTCACCGGCTTCCAGCTCGGATTCGACGCCATCGGCCCCGGCGACAATCAGATGTGGCAGGTCTCTGCCGACCTCCAGGGTGCCGATCACACGCAGGGCACCGCCACGTCGGGCGTGTCCGATCCGTCGGCCCTCGAAACGATGGAAGGTCACCTGACCACCATCGCCATGGGTCCGTCGGGCACGGCGTACGCCTCACTGCCGGCCATCGGCACCGCGCTGGTCAGCTACCAGCTCGACTACTCGTGCGAGAAGCCGCTCCGCATCTACGGCGGCTCCTCGGAAGTGGCAGGCGGGGTCGGCAAGCTCAAGGGCCTCGGCACCGTGACGATGCTGCTCAAGGTGGCCGACTACACCATCGACGAGTCGTGGGACATCTTCGCCGTCGCCGGCGGGGCACCGACCGAGCGGCGGGTGCGGATCAGCTGCGACGGGGCTGGCGACAACGCCATGACCATCGACCATCGGCTGATCTTCACCGACGTCCACATCGAGCCCGACGGCCGAGAGGGCGAGCGGCTGATCAGCATCACGGCCGAGACGGTGTACGACTCGACCATCGGCTCGGACGTCGAGATTTCGATCACCAACGCCGTCACCAGCTACTGACCGGGGACGTGAGGGCACGTCCGATTGATGAGGCCCGTCGGGATGTTTGCCCTCCCCCGACGGGCCTCTTTCTGTGCTACGAGGGCAGGAGGGCGACATGAGTCGTTTCATCGACCGCAACGAGACCGTCGAGGTGGACCTGGGGCCTTGCCAGTGCCCCACCAAGCCGCACGACACCGACAAGGTACGGGTCCGCAAGTACCTGTCCCACGCCGACCAACTCCACCTCGCCGACGCGGCGGGGCAGGGCTACACCGAGGCGGTGTGGGCCGCGTTCAACATGCGGGTCGCGTCGTGGAACTTCACCGACGAGAAGGGCAAGCCGGTCGCCCTGTCGCGCGCCAACTGGCAGAACCTCGACTCCGAGTCGGCCAACGCCATCCAGGCCGCGATCGACACGATCCGCGAGGACGCCGCCGACGAGGCCGAAGACCTCCCAAACCCGTAAAGCGTTCGCTCAGTCAGTTCGTGACTGGCGAGCGCATCCCGCACCCCGACGCCGACCCGGAACTGTATGACCTGCTGACGCTTGTCTCCGGTCCATGGACCGAGGCCCGTTTCAAGGTCTCCGCGCCCCGCGTCGTCCGCGCTCGCCACTGGATGACCTACGCCGAGTCCCTGAGTGACCTCGCCACGCTCGACGTGGACGGCTTCAACGAGCGCATCAACGACGAGTCCAAGGCGCTCCGCGCCCGCACGCGCGCCGCGCAAGAGGCGCTGGCGAGTTCCCAGATTCGGCGCGCCCGCTCGCGCCTGACCGATGCCCGAAAGTCCCGCGCCGCTGCGCGGGCTGCCCTGCTCCTAGACGAGGACACCGATGGCCTCTCGTGAACTGAACCTGCTCATCAAGGCCAAGAACCTCGCGTCGGGCGCCATTGCCTCGGTCAAGAAGGAGCTGGGCGGCCTCAACAAGGATCTCGGGCGCATCGGCTCCAAGGCCGGGCACAACCTCGCGCGCAACTTCGAGCGCGGCGTCATCGCCGCTGGGGCTGGTATTGCGGCGGGTGCCACCTTTGCCATCACCACGGCGGCCTCGTTCGAGCAGGCCGAGGCCGGCATCCGTAAGACGGTCGGCGGCTCAATCGCACAGGTCGATGCTCTGATCGCCTCGGTCAAGAACATGAGCCGCGAGGTGCCGCTGTCCTTCGAGGAGCTGGCGGCCATCGCGGCAGAAGGTGGTGCGCTCGGTATCGCCACCGAGTCCCTCGACGAGTTCACCGAGATCATCGCCCGCCTCGGCGTGTCCACCGACCTGACAACGGACGAGGCGGCGAGCGCCTTCGGCCAACTGGCGAACGTCCTCGGCATGTCCGACGCTGACATGCAGTCGTTCGCCGATTCGCTCGTCGCCCTGGGCAACGACGGTGCCTCGACCGAGTCGCAGATCCTCGACATGACCGCCCGTTTCGGCGCAGCCGGTCGCGCGGCGGGGCTGACCAACGAGCAGATCCTCGCCCTCGCCTCGACCACCGCCTCGATGGGCGTCGAGGCCGAGGCCGGCGGCGGGGCGCTGTCGCGCCTGTTCAACAACATGACCCAGGACATCGCGCTGTCCTCCAAGCAGGCCGAGGTACTGGGCGAGACGCTGGGCCTCTCGATGGAGGACCTGCGCGAGGCGTGGGACAAGGACGCCGCGGGCGTGTTCGAGGACCTGCTCGGGCATCTGAATGAGCTGGACAAGTTCGACCAGGCCAAGCTGCTGAGCGACCTCGGCATCACGAACACCCGCGACCTCAACGCCATCATGCTGCTGTCGGCGGGCGTCGAGGAGTACCAGAAGCAGCTCGGCGTGGCCGAGGGTGCGACGGGCGCGCTCGACAAGGAGTCGGACGCCTTCTTCAACACCACCCAGGGCAAGTGGGAGACGCTGAAGAACAACGTCCGCCTCGCTGCCGATATGGTGGGCCGCGAGTTGCTGCCGGTCGTCAACGACCTCATGACTGAGTTCGTGGACTGGCTGTCGCTCGACACGACACAGTCGGACATCAAGCAGTTCGCCAAGGACATCGCCGAGAACGCCAAGGAGTTCGCCGGCTGGCTGAAAGACCTCGACTGGGGCGCCATCGGAAACGCACTCTCTACCGCCGCGGGGGCGGCCAAGGCGCTGCTCGATGCCTTCCTGTCGATGCCCGGCTGGGTGCAGCAGGTCCTGGCGGGCGGGTTCGTCGCCAACAAGCTCACGGGTGGGGCGGTCGGGGATCTGATTGGCCTAGTCGGCAAGGGCGTCATCAAGGGCGTCATGAACATGAACGCCGGCGTGGTCAACGTCAACGCCGCCACGGTTAACGGCGTGCCCGGTGGCGTCGGAGGCGCCGGTGGCAAGGCCGGCGTCGGACGGCTGCTCGGTGGCGCGCTGGCCGTCGGCGGCGGGATCGTGGCCGGGGCGCACATCGGGACGTTCCTCAACGAGGAGGTCGGCGGCGTCAAGGAGGCCCGTTCGGCTGCGCTGGAAGGGATCAGCGCCGTCCTCGACTCCGGCGATGCAGGGCGCATCGAGCACGCCATCGGCGTCGTCAAGGACGCGCTCAACCCCGACGACTTCGCCCAGGCCGTGGCCCTCGGGCTGGATGTCAACGGCGTCCGCACGACGCTGGAGGAGCAGCTCGCCGCCCTTGAGGCCGCTCA
>JADLBB010000282.1 GCA_020848055.1 Chloroflexota bacterium
ACGGTGCATGGAGGAATCCGCTGGCATGACCACGCTCGGTCCGCTTTTCCGCCGCGACCTCCACGTCGCCTCCTGGGGCCGCCCGCTCAACGGCCCATCCGCCGCTGACTTCCGTGTTACCAACACCTTCGACGGCCCCGATCTCATAAACGGCGGCAAGCACGACGCCATCGACGTGGGCAACAAGACCCGCCTCCCGCCAGCCCTCGGCGGCAACACCGGCGCCGGAGAGCCGATCCTGTGCCCGATGGACTGCATGGTGCGCCCCCTGTACCACTGGGACGGCGCACTCGGGCTCGACCTGTCATTGACCGAGACCCTGACCCTGCGCCTGTGGCACCTGTCCAAGACCGCCGTTCCCGTTGCTCGACCGACCGGCAAGTTCGTCGCCATGGGCCAATGGGAGCCCACCCTGGCGGGGCGGATCATCGGCGTCACCGGCAACTCGGGCAAGCAGCCGATGCCGGCGCACACGCACATCGAGCTGTGGCAGTCAGGCCAAAGAATCGACCCCGCCCCATACCTCGACATGGTGGAGGCACCGGCCCTACCGCTACCGGAGGACGACGTGAAGCTGCGATCCGGCCAAGCCCTCACCGTGGGTGACGTGGGCAAGGGCAACCGCCTCCGAACCGACCCCAACACATCCGCAGGCTCGGTCATCACCCCGGACACCATCCAGGTCAAGGTGCTCCAGACCGACACGACCGGCGAGCCCTACACCCTCTCTGGCTCGACGAACAACCGCTACACCACCGTCGGGCTGGAATCGGGCGAGGTGTACTACGTCGCCGCCCCGCTGGTGACGAACATCCGCCTCAAGGGCGCGGGCCTACAGATCCCACAGATCACCCAGGGCGACGTGGACCGCGCCCGCTACGAGGGCCGCAAGACGATGCGCGAGGAAGCCATCAACGCTGCTACGGGGCTGTCGGTGTGATCCGCTTCGCCATCGGCTTCCTCGCCGGCTGCTTCACGTCCGCATGGCTCATCGGCTGGCTCCTATCGGCGCAGCGCCCCACACCCGTAGCGCCCGAGCCGTACATCGCCCCGGCCAACCCCGACGAACAGCGCCATCTCACCGCCTCGTATCCGTGGCTCGCACCACAGACGACCGTGACGTATTCGTAAACCGCAACAGGAGACGCGGCGTGGCCGAAAACACGCAGTCGGGGGGACTGAGCCTTGTGGACTACGCACGCAGAGAGCGGATCAAGGACTGTCTCGTCTGCACCCTGCCCGACAACATCCGGGCCGAAGTCAAAGCGGCCTCATCCAAGAAGATCAAGCGCGGCGTCGTCGTGGCGTGGCTGCGCGACGTGCACAAGATCGACATGCCGATCGACGCCATGATGGCGCACTCCAACGGCCACCACGATGAGTAGCAAGAAGAGCCTGGAGTCCTTCGCCGACGAACAGGCCCAAGCCCGCTTCGTCGAGAACCAGGACATCGCCCGCAAGCTGCGAGCGGTCACCGCCGAGCTGGGCGAGGTCCGCGCCGATCGGGACCATCTCAAGGCCGAGGCCGAGACGCTCCAGCGCATCCACGACGCCGCGGTCACGATGACGCCCAAGCCCGACTGGCTCAATCCGCGCTCGTCGCCTTCCGGTCGTCGTGTCGCCACCGCCATTCCGTTCCTGTCCGACTTCCATGCCGGCGAAGTGGTCCGCCCCGAGGAAATGGGCGGCTCCAACGCCTACAACCTGCGAATCGCCGAGCTTCGGCTGCACGCCTTCTTCGTCAACACCATCGAGCTATGCCGTGACTGGTTCACCGGCTACGACTACGACGGCATCGCCTTCCCGCTCGGCGGGGATCTGGTGTCCGGCTCGATCCACGACGAGCTACGCGATACCGACGAGCTGTCGGTGCTCGATTCGACCCTGTGGGTCGCCGAGCGGCTGGCAGCCGGCATCAACCTGTGGGCCGAGGAGTTCGGCAAGGTCCACGTCATCGCCGTGGCGGGCAACCACGGACGCGACAGCGCCCGCCCCCGCTACAAGGGCCGCGCCAACCACAACGCGGACATCCACATCGCCCGCATCATGGCCCGCATCAACGCCGACGAGCGGGTGACGTACCACATCCCCGAAACGATCGACGCCCAGTTCAGCGTCTACTCGACCCGCTTCAACCTCGTCCACGGCGAGGAGTACAGCCGCACCAACCCCGGCACATCCGAGATCGGATCGCTGGGGCCGGTCAAGCGCGGCACCATGCGCTCAGGTCGAGCCAAGGAGGCCGAGGGCCGCCCGTTCGACATCAACCTGGTCGCCCACAACCACCAGCTCGTCTACGCGCCCTCACAGGGCTTCGTGATGAACGGATCGGTCGTCGGCTACAACGAGTACGCCCGAGGACTCTCCCTCAAGCCCGAGCCGCCGCAACAGGCCCTGTTCATCGTCGATCCCGAGCATGGCCCGACGCTGCACGCGCCGATCCATCTCATGGACCGCGCCGCCGAAGGCTGGGCCTAGAGACCCGCGGGGTCCGGTCGGCGGGCGCTGCATCGACTACGGGCGCTCTGCCGTCCCCGCCGACCCATTCCGCATGCGTGACCGCTCAAGCATCCACACAGGAGTACCCGATGCCCAGCTACCACTTCAAGCTCATCGCCGAGTTCGGCTGGATCGCCGTATCCGCCTTCATCGTGGCCCTCGCCGCCGCAGTCGGCGGCATCACCTGGGAGGCCTTCCAAGCTGATCCGCTGGCAACCGCGACTGCCCTGCTCGTTGTGGCCGGCCGTGCTGCCGTGGCTGCGGTGATCGCCAAGCTCAACGGCTCATTCAGCCTGCGGTAATGCTGGACGCCATCCGCTTCATCATGGTGGGAGCGGGCTACCTGGTCGTTGCATTGGGCATGGCCGCACTGGTGCTCATCATCGCCTACGTCTTCCACGACGCCTTCCGTGACTGGCGCAATCCGACGGGCGAGGGCAGGGAGCGGTGACACCCGAGGACCGCATGGTCGCCACCTCGCTGTTGGCTAGTGCCGCACTCGTTGGCATCTGCATGCTCGCCTATGGGTATGGATGGGCCTCACTCATCTATCCAGGGATCATTGCCATCCAGGTCAGCACGCTGTGGCACAGGGAGCGGTAGGTGCGCCGACTGTGCCCCATGGGCCATGTCGTCAGCACCAGACGCTGTCCACAGTGTGAGAAGGCCCGAGATCAGCGTAGAGGTACACCCACCCAACGTGGATACGGAACGCACCACCAGAACGCACGTCGGGCACTAGGTCGAACCCTGCCGGCCTACTGCGGCTACGGCTGCGGGACGTTGCTAACGAGCAGCCGACCGTGGGTTGCAGCACACGTTGTCGATGGTGACGCGAGTGCCGGATGGATGGCGTCGTGCGTGACCTGCAACGAGCGGGCCAAGCGAGGCCGGTTCGGCCCCCAAGGGGAGGGTGGGTCGGAATCTGGGGGGCCTCTCTAGACGTACCCGCCCCGCCCTCGCAAAAACTGTGTACGGGTTCGGCCCATTTTGGAGGCTCCGACCATGCCGGGACCTGCGCCCGCCGAGAATCGAAGACGGCGGAACGTTCCGGCACGCGGCGACTGGCACTCAACCGACGCCACCGGCTGGCAGCACGGCCAGATCCCGGCTCCACCCGATGGCCTCAAGGACATCAGCCTGTGGGCGTGGGAGACGTGGTTCCGCGCCTGGTTCGCGGCCTACTGGACGCCCGACGACGTGCCCGGCCTGCGGCAGCTCATCCGGCTGTATGACGAGGTCGAACGCGGCGGCGTGAAGGCTGCCGACCGATCCGAGCTGCGCCAGCTCATGGACAACTACGGCATCACGCCCAAGGGCCAACAGGACCGACGCTGGAAGCGCCCGCAACCGCAGGCACCGGCCAAGCCGGCTGAGAGAGAAAGCCGCTACCGGCATCTCCGCTCGGCGGGATGACCTGGCGAGGAGGGCAAACGCCAGACGAGCTGCCGACACTCGGCTGGGCGGTCCTAGACTGGATGACGGCGTTCCTGCCGTCTCCGAGCGACAACGGCGAGCCGCTCGTCCTGACCGATGAGCAGGCGCGGCACATCCTCGACTGGTACACGCTCGATCCGCGCACCGGGGAGTTCATCTACCGGCGCGACATCATCGAGCGAGCCAAGGGCTGGGGTAAGTCGCCGCTCGTGGCCGCCATCGCCCTCGCGGAGCTCGGCGCAGCCGACGACGACAACGCGGCCCCGGTCCTGTTCGATGGCTGGGACGCCGCAGGCGAGCCGACAGGGCGTCCGTGGGGCACCAAGGGCTCACCGCCCTCATGGATTCAGATCGCCGCGGTCAGCGAGGACCAGACCGACAACACCTACGCCGCCATCTACTCAATGCTGGTGGCGAACGATCACCGGGCCGCCACGGCGCTCGGGATCGACGACGGACGCACCAGGCTGTACGTCCACGGCAAAGAGGGCCACCGGCTCGAACCCGTCACCGCGTCTGCGGGGTCGAGGGAGGGCCAGCGCGTCACCTTCGCCGTCCTCGACGAGACGCACCTGTGGACCGGCCGCAACGGCGGCGTGAAGCTCGCCCGGACCATCCGCCGCAACGCGGCCAAGATGAGCGGGCGCACGATCGAGACCACCAACGCGCCCACCATCGGTGACAAGTCGGTCGCGGAGAAGTCGGGCACCGACGCCGAGCGTGGATTCGCCGGCATCCTCCACTACGCCACCCGTCCGCTCGAGGAGCCCCAGCCCGACTGGCCCGACGACCGGCTCATGTCAGCGCTCGATGTGGCCTACGGGGATGCCCACTGGATCGACCGCAAGCGCATCCTCAAGGAGATCCGTGACCCGTCGACCGACTGGGACGACGCGCTGCGCTTCTTCTTCAACATCCGCTCGGTCGGCTCAGGCCGCGCCGTCGATCCACGACGCTGGGACGAGCTGGCGCAACGCCAAGACGTTCCCGAGGGAACGCTGATCGGCCTCGGCTTCGACGGCTCGATCAGCCGGGACGCGACGGTACTGCGGGCCTGCACCGAGGATGGGTACGCCTTCACGCTCGGCATCTGGCAGCCGCCGCCTGGCGCGATCGACTGGGTCGTTCCGCGCACCGATGTCATACAGGCCGTCCACGAGGCGTTCGCCCGCTACCGCGTCGGGCTGATGTTGTGCGACACGCCACGCTGGCAGAGCGAGATCGAAGCCTGGCAGGAACGCTACGGCGAACGGGTGCTCGGCTTCGACACCGCGGTCTACTCCAAGTTCAGCAAGGCGGTGGATCGCTGGCTCACCGCCATCCGTGAGGGCTCCCACACGCACGACGGCGACGGCCTCACCCGCGAGCACATCGTCTCCGCTCACCTCCAGAAGGTCCGAGACGCCGCCGACGAGGCGGACGGTCGCACCAAGTACGTCCTGGTCAAGGGCGAGGAGAAGCGCCGCATCGACGCCGCGGTGGCGGACGTGCTGGCCTTCGAGGCCGCCGCACTCATGGAGCCCCCGCCGTCGATCGGCGTCGGCTACATCCCCTACGAACCCGAATGAGGACGACGATGCGAGTCCTGGCTGCCTTCATCGAGCTCGCGGGCTTCATAGCCATCCTCATCGCCCTTCTACTCATCCACCCCTCGCTCGCCATCGGCATCGGAGGGCTGGCAGCAGTCCTTGTCGGCCACGCGCTCGGGAGGCCCGAATGAGCATCACATCGCGCCTTCTGTCGGCGTTCACATCCGAACGGA
>JADLBB010000283.1 GCA_020848055.1 Chloroflexota bacterium
AGTCGCCGTCGTACGTGCCGACCACAGGGTGTAGGCGCCGGCCTTGCCGACGCCGCCCTTCCTGCTACCCGACCCGTCGCAGCTCCGCCGCCCGCTCCCGATAACGGGTACGAGCCCAGTGCAGGTCCGTGGTCCGGCACTGCGCCAGGCGCGCCTCGGTGGTGCCTCGCGGCGCTCCCATGCGTGCGTACTCGATCCCGATCGTGCGCATCAATGCCGGCCCATCCACGCGGTCGCGCGCGAGCAGGCCCAGATCGTCGAGGTCGACGACGTCGCGCACGTCACGGTCCGTGAACTCGGTCCCTCCCGAGAACGGGACCGGCAGCTCGCGTCCCTCCTCGACGCGGTCGAAGTACGTCTTGAAGCACAGCACCTCCCGCACCTGATCCAGTCGGTCGCGAACCAACGGCGCCACCTGCGCCAGGTCGTAGAGGTCGCGGCCTAGCATGACCCGCCGAAAGCGCGAGAGCTTCTCGGCCACCGTCTCAACCAGATCGGCGACCGGCGGCCTGGGTAGCGCGAAGCCGAGGTACGTCGCTTCCAAGCCGGGAATCGGCATGCGCGACGGGTAGCTCGCGGACAGGAGCAACGGTCGGGCGGAGAAGTCGAGGCTGGCGGGGAGCGTCTGGCCGTGCTCCGCCGTCTCCGCGTGCCAGGTCCCCTTGCGGGCGCTTCGATCGTAGGCATCAAGCTGGAACGTGACCCCCTCGTGCGTCACGCCGGCATCGAGCCGCTCGAGGATGTGATCCGCGTAGATCGGATCGGCCACCGCGAAGTCCAAGTCGGTTGAGAATCGACCGTGGTTGCCCAAGACGAACTTCCGGATGGCCGAGCCGCCCTTTAACACCACCGCCTCATCGTCAAACAGGTGCTCGGCCTGCAGCCAGTCGAGGAAGTGCTCCTGCGCGAATTCGAGGTAGGCCTCGTTGCGTCCGCGACCGCGATACACCGCCGCGAGCTGGTTGATGGCTGCCAACGGGATCACGACCGGACAGCCACCCCGAGGTGGTCATCGACCCCGAGCCGCGGATCGCGCACGAGGACGGGATCGTGGCGGTCGCCGATGAACGTCCGCGATCGGCTCGACAAGGTGGCCGTCACGGCATCGGCGACGTCGACCGCACCGAAGGCGCGGGCGATGTACGCCATGCGCGCCGCGGCGGCGGTGCCGACCCGGCTGGCCGTGGCAGCGGCGGCCGCGGGCTGAACATCGGCCAGGGCACGACGCAGCCAGTGATTGGCGTTGCGCAGGTCACCGACGGCTCGGGGCCATAGCGCGGCATCGGCCAGCAGCTGGGTAGCATCCGAGACCGGAACCCCGTTGAGCGTTGGGATGTCGCGAATCCGGATCGGGGTGGTGCGGACGACGTCGTATGCCGCATTCAAGGCCACCGAGCCACCCTGCGTCTTGTCGATCGCTATCACGAACCGGGCTGGAGCGCGCTCGGCAAAGCCGCGCAGGAACGCCGCCCCGCTGCCGATGACCGCCAGGTGCAGGTCGGGCCGCTTGGCCAGGACGCCGCGCACTTCGACCAGCGGATCGCCACCCGGGTATGGACCGCCGCGCGCCGGCAGGAACTCGTATGCCCCGCGGCTCGGCAGCCGACGCAGCCAACCGAGCTGGACCAGGCTGGCGACAGCGTTCTTGACTCGCGTGGAGTCTCGGATCGCCCCGAGCGCGCGTGCCACATCGTCGACCGACACGACCTCGCGCCCCAACATCTCGAAGTCGGCGATGACCGGGGCCACCCAGCGCGGCACGTGTCGGGCCGCATGTTGTGATGGTAAGTCCTGCTCCATGTAGGAGATGCTATCACGAATTACACAGACACCACGTACTCGTCGAGCCAGCCGCAGGCGCCAGGCGGTGCTGGGCCGACGATCCTGCTGGACGAACGTGGCGTGCCCGAGGAGACGATGACTGGGTGCCGTCTCGTCGTCCTCGTAGCGATGTGGCCAGCCGGCCGCGTGCAGTAACTGACGGCGCTAATGTCATAGATCGTTCGCTCCGAGGGGGCATGGCGCAGTTCGAGTGCGTCCGGCTCGGGCAGGCTGACGTCGGAGATCAGCGCCGCGTCGCTCCACCCCGAACCGCGCCAAGCCGCCATAGAATCGGATCCGATGCCGACCAGCGATCCCGCCGCCCGCGCCGACGAGCTGCGTGCCACCCTGAACGACGCGAACCATCGCTACCACGTGCTCGACGCGCCGACGATGCCGGACCGCGAGTACGACCTGCTGTTCCGCGAACTGACCGAGCTCGAGACGGCGCACCCGGAGCTCGTCACGCCCGACTCGCCGACGCAGCGGGTGGGTGCGCCGGTGGAGGGCGGCTTTGCCTCGGTGCGCCACGAGACGCCGATGCTGAGCCTGGGCAATGTCTTCAGCCCCGACGAACTGCGCGAGTTCGACGCGCGCGTGCGCCGCGGGCTGGGACTCACCGCCGACGACGCCCCGGTGGCGTACGTCTGCGAGCTCAAGATCGACGGCCTCGCCATCAGCTTGCGCTACGCCGGGCGCACGTTCGTCCGAGGGTCAACCCGCGGTGATGGCACGACCGGTGAGGACGTGACGGCCAACCTGCGCACGGTGCGAGCCATCCCGCTCCGTCTGCACGAGGACCCGCCGGGGGACGCGCTCGAGGTGCGGGGCGAGGTGTACATGCCACGCGGCGCGTTCGCCGCCCTCAACCAACAGCTGGAGGCCGACGGGAGGCCCCTGTACGCCAACGCCCGTAACACGACCGCCGGCACCGTGCGCCAGAAGGACCCGGCCGTCACGGCAGCGCGACGGCTCAGCCTGTGGGCGTACCAACTGGTGGGCGCCAACGGCCTGGAGAGCCACTCGGGATCGCTCGAGCTGCTGCGCCGGCTCGGGTTCCCGGTGAACCCGGTGACGCGGCGGGTCGAGGGCATCGAGGAGGTCATCGGCTTCATCGATGCATGGGCGGACAGGCGCAAGGATCTCGACTACGAGACCGATGGGATCGTCGTCAAGGTTGACTCACTGGCCGAACAGCAGCGGCTGGGCTTCGTCAGCCGCGCCCCGCGCTGGGCAACCGCGTACAAGTTCCCCGCCGAGCAGGTGACGACGAAGCTCGAGGCGATCGAGGTGTACGTCGGGCGGACCGGTGCCATGACCCCGGTGGCGCACGTCACGCCGGTCTTCGTGGGCGGCACCACGGTCCGCAACGCCACGCTGCACAACATCGACGAGATTCGGCGCAAGGACCTGCGGGTGGGCGACACGGTCGTGCTGCAACGGGCGGGCGAGGTCATCCCGGAGGTCGTGAGCGCCGTGGTGGAGGCCCGCGACGGCAGCGAGACGACCTGGGATATGCCGACGCATTGCCCGGTGTGCGGGACGCTGGCCGAGCGCGAGGAGGGCGAGGTCGTCGTGCGCTGTCCGAACCCGTACTGCCCCGCGCAGCGCATCGGTGGGTTGCTCCACTTCGCCGGTCGAGGCGGCATGG
>JADLBB010000284.1 GCA_020848055.1 Chloroflexota bacterium
GCCGATGGCGCCCAAGCCGATGATGATGCCGATGCCGAGCGCCGTGTAGGCCTGGATTTCCGCGAGGAACTGTTGCATGGGTTTTCCTTTCTTGCGTGGCCGAGTTGGATCGAAACGACAACCTGCTTGCTGTCAGTGATGCTCATGCGCCATCGCGATGTAGACCGACGACAGCACCATGAAGATGAATGCCTGCAGAAGAATGATCAGGATGTGGAAGACGGCCCACGCCCAGGTCAATACCGCCGAGGCAGCCCCTGCCGCGAGCCCGCCGACCGACAGTGCGGCGATGGAGCCGAGCAGGCCGAGCAGCATGAAGATGAGCTCGCCGGCGTACATGTTGCCGAACAGCCGCATGCCGAGAGAGATCGGCTTGGCGAGCAGCTCGATGATGTTGAGCAGCAGGTTGGGGATCCACAGCAGCGGGCTCGAGCCGAACGGGGCGGTGAAGAGCTCGTGCACGAAACCACCGACGCCCTTGGCCTTGAAGCTGAAGAAGACGACGAGGAAGAAGACGGTCCACGCCATGGCGAAGGTGGTGTTGAGATCGGTCGTGGGCACGGCCTTCCACGCGGGCGCCCCGAGCGCGTGGCTCACGGTGGCGACCCAATCGATGGGCACGAGGTCCATCGCGTTCATCACGAACACCCACACGAAGATGGTGAGCGCGAGCGGCGCGAGGAACCGGCGGCTGCCCGGGAAGACGTCCTTCACGGTGTTGTCGATGAACTCGACGACCAGCTCGATGAAACCCTGGAACCGGCCCGGTACGCCTCGCGTGGCATTGCGGGCGACGAGCCAGAACGTCCCGATGCCGATGATGCCGAGAACCCACCCCATGACGATGGAGTCGAGGTTGAGCGTCCAGAAGCCGCCCTCGCCGACCGTGACCTTCAGGTTGGTGAGGTGGTCGGCGATGTATTTGCTCGGGGTCAGATCGGAGCCAGCGGCCATGTCACGTGCGTCGTCGTGTCGTCAAAACAGAAATACGAGCAAGTACGCCATCAGGGCGGCGGCAAATGCCCCGAGGAATGCAACTGCTGCCCCGGCCGGCAGGCTGGACAGGCCCAATCCCAGAAGGAGGATCGCCACGCCGACCCTGCAGATCTCGGCCACCAGGAACACCCTGAAGGGCCGGCCCCCCTGCTCACCGCCTTGCACCCAGTAGGCGGCGCCGTAGGCGAGGGCCGCGGTCGCCGCCGCAGCTCCACCCAGGAGAGCCGCCACTGCCTGCAAGGATTGTCCCCAGACGAAGACCGCTCCTGCGATCAGCATCGTGATCGCAGCCTGCAGCGCGAGCAGTCGCACGAGCTGCCGGCCCATCGAGTCGCTACCGGGGAAAACGCTGGATTCTACGACGGAACGAAGCCTTGCGCCAAGATCCCCCTCATCGGCGCGAGGCGAGACGCGCCACGAGGTCGTCGAAGTGCTCGTGATTCGCGTAGCGCAGGACGATGCGTCCGGTCCCTTTGGCGCCGGGTCGGATCTCGACGGTCGTTCCGATCTTCTCGGACAGCTCTTCCTCGAGGCGCGCAACATCGCGATCGATGCGTCGCTTGCTGGTGGTCGCGGGTGCCTTCACGAGCTGCCCCACGAGGCGTTCGGTCTCGCGCACCGACAATCCCTGCTGCACCACCCGGTGCGCGGCCTCGAGCTGGCGGGTCGCCGGCAGGGCGAGCAGCGCGCGCGCATGCCCCATGTCGAGCTCGGATCGTTCCAGCATCTCGCGAACGGGCGGGCTGAGCACGAGCAGTCGCAGCAGATTGCTCACGGCGCTGCGCGAGCGCCCCACGGCTTCGGCTGCGCCCTCGTGCGTCATCTTGAACTCATCGATCAGACGCTGCAGCCCCGCCGCCTCTTCGATGGGGTTGAGGTCCTCGCGCTGGATGTTCTCGATCAGCGCCATCGCGAGCGCGGCGTTGTCTCCCACTTCGCGCACGACCACGGGCACTTGCGCGAGGCCGGCGATGCGCGCAGCTCGCCACCGTCTTTCCCCGGCGATGATCTCGTAGCCGCCTGCGGCCATGGGGCGCACCAGGATCGGCTGCATCAACCCCTGCGCCTTGATCGATGCCGCCAGCTCGGCGAGGGCCGTCTGGTCCATCCGCGTCCGCGGCTGATAACGTCCCGGCTGGATGGCGTCGATCGCGACGGTCGCGAGGGCCTCGCCCATCCCCTTCGTCGCCGGCTCCTCGCCGCCCAGCAGGGCGTCCAAGCCGCGACCGAGTCCTCTTGCCTTGGCCATCATGTGCCGGCCCCTGCGGTTTGCGATCGATTGATCATCTCGCCCGCCAGGGCGAGGTATGCCTGTGCGCCCTTGGAGGTCTTGTCGAACTCGAGCACGGGGACGCCGTGGCTCGGCGCTTCAGCGAGCCGAACGTTGCGCGGGATCACGGTGCGATAGACCTTGTCGCCGAAGTGCTGCAGCAACTGGCTCGACACCTGCTGCGACAGCGTGTTGCGCGGATCGTACATGGTGCGCAGCAACCCCTCGATCTCGAGCCCGGGGTTGAGATAGGCGCGCACCCTCTTGATGGTGTTGACGAGGTCGGACAAGCCCTCGAGCGCGTAGTACTCGCACTGCATCGGAATGACGACGGCGTGGGCCGCGGCGAGCCCGTTGACGGTGATGAGGCTGAGCGAGGGCGGGCAGTCGATCAGGATGAAGTCGTAGCGCTCCGCGACGGCCGCGAGCGCCTGGCGCAGCCGGGTTTCGCGATGCTCGATGTCGACGAGGTCGATCTCGGCGCCCGCGAGCTCCCGATTCGCCGGGAGCACGTCGTAACCCGCGGATCGCGACGGCTGTACGGCCTGCAGTGCGCTCGCCTGCCCCAGCAGCACCTGGTAGACGGACAGGCGCAACGCGCGCTTGTCGACCCCGCTGCCCATGGTCGCGTTGCCCTGCGGGTCGAGGTCGACGAGCAGAACGCGCCGCTGGGTCGCGGCGAGGCTCGCCGCGAGGTTCACGCTGGTGGTCGTCTTGCCGACGCCCCCCTTCTGATTGGCGATCGCGAGTATCCGTACCATGTTTCAAGCCTTCGCGAGTACGACCAGGTGCCGGGTCGCCTTGAGCCCCGGCACCTGCAGGCGGATGACGTCGCGCGTCGTGTAGCCGGCGGGCACCTGCGCGAGCTCCTCCTTGGGATACACGCCCTTCATGGCGATCAGGATGCCTTGCGGCGCCACCAGGTGGCCTGCCAGCTCCAGAAACGCGGGGATGTCCGAGAAAGCCCGGGAGACGACGGTGTCGAACGCAGTCGCAGGCCGGTACTGCTCCACCCGCTCCGCCACGATCTCGACGTTGGCGAGCGCGAGCTCGATGACGGCCTGGCGCAGGAAGGTGCACTTCTTGTGGTTGCTGTCGATCAGCGTGAAGCGCCAATCGGGCCGGGCGATGGCGAAGGGCAGCCCCGGAAACCCTCCGCCGCTGCCGACGTCGGCGACGCGGCCGCCAATTACATACGGCAGCGCCGCCAGGCTATCGAGCAGATGGTGACTCACCATCTGGCCGGCATCGCGAACCGCGGTGAGGTTGTAGACCCGGTTCCACTTCTGCAGCACGGCGAGATAGGTCGCCATCTGCCGGCGGGCGCTCTCCGGCAGGGTCAGACCGAGCTCCGCCAGGCCGGCCTCCAACTGCTCCGCGGGGATCATGCGGATCTCTGCTCCGCAGCGACCCCGCGCTTGAGGTGAACCAGCAGGAGAGAGATCGCCGCCGGCGTGACTCCGGAGATCCGCGCCGCCTGTCCGAGGGTGTCCGGGCGGTGCCGGGAGAGCTTTTGCTGAACCTCGATCGAAAGACCACGTACGGAGGCGTAATCGAGGTTGGCGGGGAGGGGCAGATTCTCGTACTTCTGGCGACGGCTCACCTCGTCCTGTTGCCGGACGATATATCCTTGATATTTCGTGTCTATTTCCCCCTGCTCAGCGACAGCAGGATCATCGACCACGGCCGCGATGCCGAGGCGCTCGACCAGGTCTGCGTAGGTGACGGACGGTCGCCGCAGCAGCTCGACCGCCGAATAGTCGCGTTCCAGCGGCTCGCCGAACAGCGCCTGCTGGACGTCGGCGGAAACGCTTGCCGGCGTCACCCGCACCGACGCAAGCCGCAGCTTCTCGCGCTCGATGGCGTCGCGCTTGCGGGCAAAGGCCGCCCAGCGATCGTCGTCGACCACGCCAAGAGCGCGTCCGGCTTCGGTCAGACGCAGGTCGGCGTTGTCCTCGCGCAGGCTCAGGCGGTACTCCGCCCGGCTGGTGAACATCCGGTACGGCTCGGTGACTCCCTGGGTCACCAGGTCGTCGACCAGCACGCCGAGGTAGGCCTGATCCCGTCGCGGGATCCACGGTTCCTGACCCCGCGCTGCCAGGGCAGCATTGATTCCCGCGAGCAGTCCCTGGGCGGCGGCCTCTTCGTAACCGGTCGTGCCGTTGATCTGCCCGGCGAAGTACAGGTTCTTGATCGCCTTCGTCTCGAGGCTCGCGTGCAGTCCGCGCGGATCGAAATAGTCGTACTCGATCGCATAGCCGGGCCGCAGGATGTGCGCGTGCTCCATTCCGGCGATCGACCTGACCGCCGCCAACTGGATGTCGAACGGAAGGCTGGTCGAGATCCCGTTCGGGTAGATCTCGTGTGTCTCCAGGCCTTCGGGCTCGAGGAAGACCTGGTGGCTGGTCTTGCCCGCGAAGCGGACGATCTTGTCCTCGACGGACGGGCAATAGCGCGGGCCGACGCCTTCGATCACCCCGGTGTACATGGGCGACCGATCGAGCCCGGAGCGGATGATCTCGTGCGTGCGCTCGTTGGTCTGGGTGATCCAGCAGGGCACCTGCCGCGGATGCTGGTCGGCCCGGCCGAGGAACGAGAACACCGGCGGCGGATCGTCGCCGGGCTGGACGGTGAGGCGCGAGAAGTCGATCGTCCGCCCATCGATGCGCGGAGGTGTTCCGGTTTTCAGCCGGCCGGCCGGTAGCGCGAGCTCGCGCAGTCTGGCCGCCAGCGTCGCGGCGGCCGGGTCGCCCGCCCGGCCGGCCTGATAGTTGCGCAATCCGACGTGCACGAGCCCCGCCAGGAAGGTACCGGCGGTCAGGACGACGGTGGTGGCGGAGAAGTGGATTCCGAGCTGCGTCACGACCCCGGTGACCCGGTCCCCTGCGAGGGTCAGATCGTCGACCGATTGCTGGAAAACCCAGAGGTTGGCCTGGTTCTCCAATCGCCGCCGGATGGCGCGACGGTAGAGCACGCGGTCGGCCTGCGCCCGCGTCGCTCGCACCGCCGGGCCTTTGCGCGAGTTCAGGATTCGGAACTGGATGCCCGCCTCGTCGGCAGCGGCGGCCATGGCCCCACCCAAAGCGTCGATCTCCTTGACGAGATGACCTTTGCCGATCCCTCCGATGGAGGGATTGCAGGACATCTGGCCGAGGGTCTCGACATTGTGGGTCAGCAGCAGCGTGCGCCGATGCATTCGGGCGGCGGCCAGGGCTGCCTCGGTGCCGGCATGACCGCCGCCGACAACGATGACGTCGAATCGATCCGGAAACTGCATGGCGGGCAGTCGGGAGAAACGAGAATCTCGGGAGGCGGGGATGATACAGCGTTTCTCCAGGGGAAGGCAGATGCGCGCGGAGCCGATCGAGACGCGCTCGGCGCCGTTTACGCGCGGTGGCCTGGCGGTGCATGCGCCCGGTCGGAGGATGTTCGGCTGCGTTTCACGTGAAACACCGGGAGCGAGCGTCGTCGTCGCGGGCCGCAAGGTTTCACGTGAAACCTGTCCGGCCCCTCCCCTGACCGGACTGGCGATCCGCTGCGGCGGCCTACTTGCCGATACAAAACCGCGTGAATCGCGGCAGAGCCTTGTGAATCAAGCTTCTTCCGATTAGTCGCCGCGAATGTGTACTCATGCGTGTACTGGAGGTCCGCCTGTCATGCGCCGCGCACCTCGACTTCACGCCGACGTCCCCTCGAGCTTATAACAAGCTGGGCCCTTTGCTCGCATAGTGAAGGCAGCCTATCGCATACGGCGGTCTTCATCGCGACGTTCGATGCCGCAGCCAGGGCGCAAGCCACTCATGCAAGAAGCTCTTGCACGAACTCCCGGGCAGCCATCACCGGGCTCTCGCCAGTCCACGGCGTGAATGAATCTCATCCATGCCGTGAAGGCCCTGCTCCGTCGCCGGAGCCGCCTTGCATTTATGGAAGTATTCTCCATAATTGCAGGCATGATCCCCCGCCGACTCGTCTCCGCGCTCACTTCGGCCCTGGCCGAGGCCCCGGCCGTGGCGCTGCTCGGGCCGCGCCAAGTCGGCAAGACCACCTTGGCGCTCGATCCGGCAAAGAAGTGGCCGGCGGTCTATCTCGACCTCGAATCCGAAGCGGACCGAACGAAGCTCTCGGAGCCGGAGCTCTATCTCGCACAACACGCGGACAAGCTCGTGATCCTCGACGAGATCCAGCGCACGCCGCAGCTCTTCCGCAGCCTGCGTGGCCTCATCGACGCCGGCCGGCGGCGCGGGCAGAGCAATGGGCGCTTCCTCGTGCTGGGCTCCGCCTCGATCGATCTGCTGAAGCAATCGAGCGAGTCGCTCGCCGGACGCATCCGCTACCTGGAGCTTGCCCCGCTCGATGCCGGCGAGGTCGGCGACAAGTACCTCGACGCGCTGTGGCTGCGCGGCGGGTTCCCGGACAGCCTGCTGGCGGATTCCGATGCCGCGAGCCTGCGCTGGCGGGTGGACTTCATCCGCACCTACCTCGAACGCGACATCCCGCAACTCGGACCGCGCATTCCCGCCGAATCGTTACGCCGCCTCTGGACGATGCTCGCCCACAGCCAAGGCGGACTGCTCAACGCCGCGGCGCTCGCTCGGGCGCTGGCCGTGGATGGCAAGACGGTCGCCTCCTACCTGGACCTGCTGGTCGACCTTCTCCTCGTGCGCCGCCTGGCGCCGTGGCACGGCAACGTCCGCAAGCGGCTGGTCAAGTCACCCAAGGTCTATGTCCGCGACAGCGGCCTGGTGCACGCGCTGCTCGGACTCGGCGACCGCGAGGCGTTGCTGGCGCACCCGGTCGCGGGCGGGAGCTGGGAGGGCCTGGCGATCGAGTCGCTGATCGCCGCCGCACCGAACGGCACCGAGGCGCACTTCTTTCGCACCGCGGCCGGCGCCGAGATCGACCTGCTGCTGAAGCTTCCCGGTCAGCGCGCGCCTTGGGCGATAGAGGTCAAGCGCGGGCTCGCGCCGAAGATCGAACGGGGCTTCCATCTGGCCTGCGATGACGTCCGACCGGCTCGTCGGCTGGTCGTGTACAGCGGCGCCGAGCGCTTCCCGCTCGCCGAAGCCGTCGAAGCGGTTTCGCTCGTCGACTTGTGCGAGGAGCTCACCGCGGCAAGATCCAGCCCATGAACCTCGAAGACCTCACCCCCGGCGCGAGCGTGCGCGGCATCCTTCCCGATGCCGCCGTCACCGTCGTGAACCTGCAGTGGCACGGCTCCGGCGCGCTGACGCTCGTCTATCGCGATCCGGGCGGCAAGGTGGCCGACGAAATCCTCTACCGCCACGACGAAGCGCGGATCGAGATCGTCGAACAGGGCCGCCCCTGGAGCTTCGACGGCAACGGTGCGCTCTTTCGCCTGGTCGCCGAGGCGCACCGCATCCGCCTCGCGCACCTGTTCGACCCGGTGCTGGCGGTTCACACCTCGCTGGTCGACCCGCTGCCGCACCAGATCACGGCGGTCTACGAGGCGATGCTGCCGCGCCAGCCGCTGCGCTTCCTGCTGGCCGACGACCCCGGCGCCGGCAAGA
>JADLBB010000285.1 GCA_020848055.1 Chloroflexota bacterium
GCCACGCTCGCCGCGCGCGACGGGAACCCCGGCACGTCGGGGCGGGAGGCGAGCGCCGCGTGCAACCTTGCCGTCAGGTGGCCGACCTGCGCCGCCAGGGCCACGCCGGACTGCGGGTCGCGGGCGAGCGCGTCAAGCATGGCGGCCCAGGTGTCGCCGCGCGACGGGACGAACGCCTGCAGCATCGCCGCGGCCGCGGGCGCCCGATCACCGGGGGCATAGGCCAGGCTGCCGGCCAATGCCGGCGTGTCGGTGAAGCCCGCATCGGCCAGGAAGGCGCCGATCTCGAGATCGGGGTTGTCTCCCGGCTCCAGCAGCCGGTACAGCTTGAGGATCAGCCGTTCGCCGAGGACGACCGAAGTGTTCGACTGCTCCACCCCGAGCTGGCGCTCCCCCGGCGGGATGCCATCGGGCGCGTGTCGGAAGCGAGCTTCGAATGGACCGATGCGGCCGCCGCGCTCGATGGCCTTCGCGAGGGCGGTCCATAAGCCATCGCCGTCGACTGGCTCGCGCTGCCCCATCACCGGCAGCAGGTAGCGGTCGCTCGACCCGCCATCCGCGTAGGCGACCTCCACCACGCTCAGCGCCCCGGGGTGGATCGGTACGCGCTCGACCTCGCGCACGCTTGCGATGGCGCGATGCTTGGAGCGGAACCAGCGCTGCGCCGCGATGCAGGCCGGGGTGAGGAGGCGCGTCACGAGGCCGTGGCGGATGTCGGTGCCCGGGTGTGGGTCACGAAAGGCGGATCCGCGCGCTTGTGCCGGGGAGGCACGCGTCGGCCCAGCTGTGGCGGTTTGACGCGCCTGTGCCGGGGGGCACGAAGCGGCCGATCCGCGTGCATGTGCCGGGGAGGCACGCATCGGCCCAGCTGTGGCGGTTTGACGCGCCTGTGCCGGGGGGCACGAAGCGGCCGATCCGCGTGCCTGTGCCGGGGAGGCACGCATCGGCCCAGCTGTGGGCGGTTTGACGCCGCCGTCTGGCGGCTACGTGCTGCGCCGGCACATCCTGGCCAAGCAGACGGCCCGCACGAGTCCCCATGGACCGCTCGTTCGCCGATGCGTGCCTGGGGGCACACGCAGGGTGCGTCACGGCGCCAACTGGCCGATTGGTGCCTGGGGGGCACGCGCGGGGTGTGTCACGGCGCCAACTGGCCGATTTGTGCCTGGACGGCACGCGCGGGGTGCGTCACGGCGCCAACTGGCCGATGCATGCCCACGGGGCCTGCAGCAGGCGCCGGTCAGCCATCGGTCAGCTCGAACCAGTAGAAGTCGTGCGGGCCCAGTGTCAACAGGTACGGCAGCTCGCCGATGGGCGGGAACGAGACGCGCCCGATGAGCTCGACCGGCACGCGGCCGTTGAAGGCGGACAGGTCGAGTTCGACGTACTGCGCGAAGCGGCTCAGGTTGGCCACGCACAGGACGCTCACGCCCTGGTGCTGCCGCAGGTAGGCGAGCACACGACGGTTCTGGGGGTGGATGAACTCGAGCGTGCCGCGGCCGAAGGCCGGGTACTGTTTGCGAACTCGGATGATGCGCTTCATCCAGTTGAGGAGTGAGCCCGGCACCCGCTGCTGGGCCTCGACGTTGACCGCCTGGTAGCCGTAGACCGGATCGGCCACGACCGGCGCGTACAGCGCATGGATATCGGCCGTGCTGAAGCCGGCATTACGGTCGCCGCTCCACTGCATCGGCGTGCGCACGCCGTTGCGGTCGCCGAGATAGACGTTGTCGCCCATCCCGATCTCGTCGCCGTAGTAGATGAACGGCGTGCCGCGCATCGACAGCAGCAGCGAGTTGAGCAGCTCCAGGCGCCGGCGCGAATTGTCGACCAGCGGCGCCAGGCGGCGGCGGATGCCGACGTTGATCCGCATGCGCGCATCGGCCGCGTACTCGGCGTACATGTAGTCGCGCTCCTCGTCGGTCACCATCTCGAGCGTCAGCTCGTCGTGGTTGCGCAGGAACAGGGCCCATTGCGCGCCATCGGGGATCTCCGGTGTCTGGGTCATGATCTCGATGATCGGGTAGCGATCCTCGCGCCGCAGGGCGATCCAGATGCGCGGCATGAGCGGGAAGTGGAACGCCATGTGGCATTCCGGCTCGTCGGGCGTGCCGAAGTAGGGCAGCACGTCGGGCGGCCACTGGTTGGCCTCGGCCAGGAGCATGCGGCCGGTGTAGCGTGCATCCAGAGCGCCCCGAATGCGTCGCAGCACCGCGTGGGTCTCCGGCAGGTTCTCGCCGTTGGTGCCATCGCGCTCGACCAGGTACGGCACCGCGTCCAGGCGCAGGCCGTCCACGCCGAGGTCCAACCAGAAGCGCATGACCCGCTCGATCGCCCGGATGACGCGCGGGTTGTCGTAGTTGAGGTCCGGCTGATGGCTGAAGAAGCGGTGCCAGTAATACTGCTGGGTCTCCGCGTCCCATGCCCAGTTGCTCGTCTCGGTGTCTGTGAAGATGATTCGGGCGTCGGTGTAGCGCTGGTCCGTGTCGCTCCACACGTACCAGTCGCGGTGCCGGTTGATCCGGCTCGAGCGCGCCTCGATGAACCACGGGTGCTGGTCGGAGGTGTGGTTGACCACCAGCTCGGTGATGACCCGCAAGCCGCGCCGGTGCGCCTCGCGCACGAAGGCGCGAAAGTCGCGCAGCGTGCCGTAGTCGGGGTGGACGTCGGTGTAGTCGGCGATGTCGTAGCCGTCGTCGCGCAGCGGCGATGGGTAGAACGGCAGCAGCCAGATGGCGGTCACGCCGAGGTCGACCAGGTAGTCGAGCCTGGTCGTCAGGCCGGCGAAGTCGCCGATGCCGTCGCCGTTCGAGTCGGCGAAGGCCTTGACGTGGACCTCGTAGATGATCGCGTCGCGATACCAGTCGTCATCGTTCGTTGGTCTGGTCAACTGGTCTGGTCAACCTCCGTGACGGGTGTGATGGAGAAGATGCGGAACGGCTCGCCCGCCGGGTCGAGCATGACCGACACGTCCGCGCCGCGCTCGGTCGTGATCGCGCCCGTCAGCAGGTTGGTCATCCGATACGGCTCGTCCCAGCCGATCCCAACGGCCGGCAGGTCCGGGTGCAGGATGGCACGCTCCGCGGCGGTCGGATCGGTGTTGACCGCCACGTAGACCGCGTCCCGCCAGCGACTCGGCTGCCCGCTCAGCGGGTCGACCCGGCCGTGCGGCAGCGCCTTGCGATAGAACAGGGTGCGCTGGCCGGTGACCGGCTGGAAGCGCAGGTTGTCGTAGAGCCGCAGCGCAGGACGCTCGCGCCGCAGCCGGTTGAGCTCGCCGATGAGGAGCTTGATGTTGCCGGGCGCATCCCAGTCCCGCGCGCGGATCTCGTACTTCTCGCTGTCGAGATACTCCTCGCGCTCGCCCAGGCGCGCGGATTCGCACAGCTCCCAGCCCGAATAGATGCCGTACGAGCTCGACAGGGTGGCCGCGAGGACAGAGCGCACGACGAAGGCCGGGCGCCCGGCGTCGAGGTGGTGCGGGTTGATATCGGGCGTGTTGGTGAACAGGTTGCCGCGGAAGTAGTCGCGCATGTCGGACCCGGTCAACTCGGTGAAGTAGTCGCGCAACTCGTCGGGCCGCTCGCGCCAGGTGAAGTACGTGTAGCTCTGGGTGAAGCCGACCTTGGCCAGCTGTCGCATCATCTTCGGCCGGGTGAACGCCTCGGACAGGAAGATCAATTCCGGGTGGCGCGACTGGATCTCGCCGATGAGCCAGCGCCAGAACGCGATCGGCTTGGTGTGCGGGTTGTCGACCCGGAAGATGCGCACCCCGCGCTCGATCCAAGCCTCGACAATTCGCAGCCACTCCCGCCAGAGCGCCTCGCGCTCGGCCGCATCCTCGCCACCAAACTCGATCGGGTAGATGTCCTGGTACTTCTTCGGCGGGTTCTCGGCGTACTTGATCGAGCCATCGGGCGCGTGTCGGAACCAGGCCGGATGCGCCGCTACGTACGGATGGTCGGGCGAGGCCTGGATCGCGAGGTCGAGCGCGAGCTCCATGCCGTTGGCCTCGACCGCTGCCCGGAATCGCTCGAAGGCGGGCAGGCCGCCAAGCTCGGCAGCAACCGCGTCGTGACCGCCCTCGGCCGAGCCGATGGCGTACGGCGAGCCCGGGTCGTCGGCGCTCGCCTCGAGCGTGTTGTTGCGCCCCTTGCGGAAGGCGCGGCCGATCGGATGGATCGGCGGCAGGTAGACGACGTCGAAGCCCATGGCCGCGATGTCGGCCAAACGCCAGGTGGCCTCGTCGAACGTCGTGGCCGTCGGCCGCGAGGGATCGGGGCCCTGTGAGCGCGGAAAGAGCTCGTACCACGCACCGAAGCGGGCGCGCTCGCGGTCGACCA
>JADLBB010000286.1 GCA_020848055.1 Chloroflexota bacterium
GGCGAGCCGGCCTGATGTCCGTGGTCCTCGTCATCCTCGACGGGTTCGGCATCGGTCACGACCCCGCGCGCAACGCGCTGATGGCCGCGACGATGGGGAACTGGGACCGCCTGCTGGACGAGTTCCCGCATTGCGAGCTCGCCGCGTCCGGCGAGGCGGTCGGGCTGCCTGCCGGGCAGATGGGCAACAGCGAGGTCGGCCACCTGACCATCGGTGCCGGCGCCAGGGTGCTGCAGGACCTGCCTCGCATCAGCGCGGCCATCGCCGACGGCAGCTTCTTCCAGAACCCCGCGCTCACCGCGGCGTGTCGCGACGCCGTGGAGCGCGATGCCCGGGTGCACCTCATGGGCCTGGTGGGTCCCGGCGGCATACACGCCCTCGACGACCACCTCGTCGCCATGGTCGAGCTCGCGCATCGCGCCGGCCTGCAACCAGATCGCGTCCTGTTCCACGCCTTCACCGATGGACGCGACACGCCGCCGCGCTCGGCGGATCGGTTCCTGCCCGCGCTCGAGGCGCGCTTCGACGGCCACGCGCGGGTGGCGACCGTGTCGGGTCGGTACTACGCGATGGACCGCGATCGGCGCTGGGAGCGGACCGAGCGCGCGTACGCAGCCATCGCCCATGCGGATGGTCGCCGCGCCGCGGATACGGCGGCCGCGGTGGCCGCTGCCTACGATCGCGATGAGAGCGACGAGTTCATCTTGCCGACCGTGCTGCCGGCCGCGGCCCCGATGGCCGGTGACGACGTCGCGGTCCACCTGAACTTCCGCGCCGACCGCGCCCGCCAGCTGACCCGGGCCCTGGCGCAGCCGCACTTCTCCGATTTCGACCGCGGTTCGATGCCGGGCGCGGTGGCAACCGCGACCCTGACCGAGTACCAGGCGTCCGACGAGCTGCCGGTGGCGGTCGCCTACCCGCCGGTCGTGGTGGATTCGCTGGCGGCCCACCTGTCGCGCCTCGGCAAGCGGCAGCTGCACGTCGCCGAGACCGAGAAGTACGCGCACGTGACCTACTTCCTCAACGGTGGCGTCGAGGGCGCCGCCTCCGGCGAGGACCGGATCCTGGTCCCGTCGCGACGCGACGTGGCGACCTACGACCTCGCGCCCCAGATGAGCGCCGAGCAGATCACCGACGTGGTGATCGAGGCCATTGAGCGCCGCTCGTTCGACTTCATCGTGGTCAACTACGCCAACCCGGACATGGTCGGCCATACCGGGAACTGGGATGCGGCGGTGCGGGCGGCCGAATTCATCGACGTCTGCCTGGGCCGGCTGTCGCGGGCCGCCATCGGCACCGACAGCCCGCTCGTCATCACCGCCGATCACGGCAACATCGAGCAGATGCGCGACGCGGACGGTGAGCCGCAGACCATGCACACCACGTCGTCGGTGCCGTTCGTCGTGGTGGACGCGTCGCGTTCCGGGATCACCCTGCTCAACGGCGAGTTGTCCGACGTGGCACCGACCATCTGCGAGTTGCTCGGAATCCCGCCGGGGCCGGACATGACAGGGCACAGCCTGATTCGGGCATCGCGTTGAGTCTCTGGTAGACTGCGCCGGCCATGCACACCGCGCTCCTCGTCGCCCAGATCATCCTCGCCATCGCGCTGATGGCGTCCATCCTGCTGCAGCAGCGCGGCACGGGCCTGGGTGGGGCGTTCGGCGGCGAGGTGACCGCCTATCGCAGCCGGCGCGGAATCGAGCGGACGCTGTTCCGCCTGACGATCGTGCTGGCCGTGCTGTTCGTGGCCTTCAGCCTGCTCAATCTGCTGCCGCAGGTCTGATTCATCGGCCCATGCTATGATCGGCAGCCGCGTGCCGAGGTGGCGGAATAGGCAGACGCGCTAGGTTCAGGACCTAGTGGCCGCAAGGTCGTGTGGGTTCAAGTCCCTCCCTCGGTACCAACCCTCGAAGCCCAGGTGGCGGAATTGGTATACGCGTACGTTTGAGGGGCGTATGGGGAAACCCATCCGGGTTCAAGTCCCGGCCTGGGCACCAGTTCAATCGTTTACCCGATGCGCCGCTCGCGCCCGACCCGCGAGCGGCGCCTTCTTGTTGGTAGCCGCTACCATCGGTGCGGGCGGTTAGCTCAGCTGGTCAGAGCGCCTCGCTTACACCGAGGAGGTCACAGGTTCGAGCCCTGTACCGCCCACCACTGCTACGATGCGCGCGTCTATCACTCCCGATCGCGAGGAGCAACTTCGATGCCCTGGCTGTGGATCCTCATCGGCGTGGTCGCGCTGATCGTCCTGTTCTTGATCTTCACCTACAACGGCCTGGTCCGCCTGCGCAACATGGTCGACGAGGCGTGGAACCAGATCAGCGTGCAACTGAAGCGTCGGCACGACCTGATCCCGAACCTGGTCAACGCCGTGAAGGGCTACATGGACTTCGAGCAGGAGACCCTGACGAAGGTCATCGAGGCCCGATCGGCCGCCGTCACCGCCCAGCAGGGCGGGCCGGCCAATGCCGCGGCGGCCGGCCAGGCCGAGAACTTCCTGACCGGCGCCCTGCGCCAACTGTTCGCGCTGGTCGAGAACTATCCCGATCTCAAGGCCAACCAGAACGTGATGCAGCTCCAGGAGGAACTGACCACGACCGAGAACCAGATCGGATTCTCGCGCCAGCACTACAACGCGACGGTGCGGGAGATGAACACGTCGATCCAGACGTTCCCGAACGTGATCGTGGCGGGGCTGTTCGGCTTCCGGGAGCGCGACTATTTCCAGATCGCCGAGTCGGACACCGCGGTGCCCGAGGTGAACCTCCGCTCGTAAGGGTGGGCCGATGAGCGCCACGGCGCCGACCACCTTCTTCCGGGAGATCGATCGCAACCGACGCCGCAGCTGGGTCCTGGTCGCGGTCGTGATCGTGGTGCTCGCCGCGACCGGCGGCGTCATCGGCTATTCGACCGGGTTCGGGTGGGGCGGCGTGGTCTTCGCCTTCGTGCTGGCCAGCCTGATGAGCATCGGCTCGTACTTCGCCGGCGACGCGCTGGTGATGGCCACGAGCGCCGCGCACCAGGTCGATCGCGCCAATCCCCCGGAGCAGTACCGGCAGTTCGTCAACGTGGTGGAGGAGATGCGCCTGGCCGCGGGCCTGCCACCGCCGCGCATCTGGGTCATCGACGACTCGGCGCCCAACGCGTTCGCCACCGGTCGCGATCCCGATCACGCCAGCGTGGCCGCGACGACCGGCCTGCTGGCGAAGCTGGACCGCGAAGAGCTGCAGGGCGTGATCGGTCACGAATTGAGCCACATCGGCAACCTCGACATCCGGTTCACGCTGCTCGTCGGCGTGCTGGTCGGTGCGATCGCCTTGTTGGCTGACTGGTTCCTGCGCTTCACCGCCTGGGGCGGCGGGCGCCGCAGCAACTCGGACCGCAACGGCGGCGGCGGAGCGTTCGTGATCCTGTTCCTGATCGCCATCGTGCTGGCCGTCATCGCGCCGCTCATCGCCCGCATCATCCAGGCCGCGGTGAGCCGCAGCCGCGAATCCCTGGCCGATGCCAGCTCGGTCGAACTGACGCGCAACCCGCTCGGCCTGGCGCGCGCCCTGCGCACGATCAGCGACGACCCCGACGTGCTGGAGGTCGCCAACCGCGCGACCCAGCACCTCTACATCGTCAACCCGATCAAGAGCTTCGAGGCCCGCGCCAAGTCGCTGTGGGACACGCACCCGCCCATCGGCGAGCGGATCGCGGCGCTCGAGGCCATCGCCGGCCAGATGGGCCAGCTCCCCGGTCCGGCCTAGCAGCCAGGCTGCTCCGACGCGCTGGGCCCCGGTGTGGGTGCCGGTGCCGCGAGCAGGTCGGCCACCGCGGCGCGGATGTGGGCCAGGCCGGCATCGTTGAGGATGGTGGAGAAGGTCGGCGGCGTGATGGTCAGCCGGGCGATGGTGTCCGGGTCCACCCGGGTGGCGAGGTCCACGAACGCGGTGACGCTGCGGAGCGGCAGGTTGGTCCAGACCGAGTCGCGCGCGATGTCGAGCATCTCGGTGATGCGGAACGCCAGGCTGCAGCGCAGCTGTCGCTGCAGCGCCACGATGACCGACTGCTGGCGGGCCATGCGTCCGTAGTCGCTGTCCTGGTGGCGCGTGCGAGCGTAGGCGAGGGCATGCCAGCCGTCGAGGTGCTGCTGTCCGGCGGGGATGCGCAGCTCGACCGTGGCGCTGCCGTCCGGCGGCGGGTAGGCGCGGTCGTACATGGCCTGGGGAACGTAGATGTCGAGGCCGCCCAACGCATCCACGGCGCGCACGAAGCCATTCAGGTCGACGACGACGCTCGCGTCCACTCCCACGCCCAGCAGCAGGCCGATCGTGTCCTGCAGCGCCAGGAAGGGCGCCACGCCCGGGTCGCCGGGGTATGAGCCGGGATGACCGTCGACGTAGACCCACAGGGCGTTCAGCAGGTCGGTGAAGCCATGCGGGAATGCCTGGTCCAGCGGCGGCGGCATCGGCGCGTAGCGCAGGTTGCGCGGCACGCTGACGAGCGCTGCCTTGCCCGTCTGGACGTCAACGCTGAGCAAGATCATGGTGTCGGTGCGCAACTTCCAGCGCCCAGGTCCGGAATCGGCGCCGATCAGCAGCAGGTTGAGGCGTCCATCATCGGGCCAGTCCGGCCGAGGGGCGGGGGCCTGGGTGGGGATGACGAACGAAGGCACCGGCGTGGCGTTGGCCCAGGGTGGTGGAGTTGGCGACGGGGTGGGGGACGGCAGACCGCCGAACCCGGCCCCCGCCGGACCGGACGGATCGAAGACGGTGACCACCGTTTCGTGTGCGGCCCAGCCGATACGGGCCACCTGGCCGTAGCCGAAGGCGGAGACCGCGACCAGCACGGCGACCAGGAGCATGGCGAGCCGGCCGGGCCGTCCACGCGTCGCCAGCGCCGTGCTGCCGGCCACCGCGTACGCGCGGGCCAGGAACATGACCAGGTTGAAGGCGAGCAGGCCGACCAGGATCGATGGGTCGATCATCCATCCAAGCAGCGTGGCTCGACCATTCGCCAGCCCGATGCCGACGATGGCCAGCAGGGCACGCTGTGGTAGGGCCAGCAGGAGGCCGACGGCACGCCTGCCGAGCATCCAGTGCCCGAGTCCGGGCCACAGGAACGAGGCGACGGCGGGCACGGCGAACGAGGCGCGGCGGGTGCGAGTGGTCATCGGCGCCAGTCTGACGCGAAACCGGGTCGCAAGGTTGCATCGGTCATGCGGACGCTGCCGGTCGGGCGGGGCAC
>JADLBB010000287.1 GCA_020848055.1 Chloroflexota bacterium
CTTCGACGAAATGGTGCGTCTATTGCGGTCGCAGGCAGGCGCGACGGTGCGCCCCGGCCTCCGCAGACGAGTCCTCGTCTCGCAAGCCTCTGATTTCCTGGTAGTCAGGTCTTGGTGCGGAAGGGGGACTCGAACCCCCACGTTCTTGCGAACGCCAGCCCCTCAAGCCAGACGGAACCGAGGCAGACCGCAGCCGGCCCCGGAAAACCGGGGTCGGCTGGCGCGTGTCGAGAGCGTCGGAGGCCGCTCGGGGCGGTCCGTGCCGACGTCGCTTGCACGTTCTTGCAGGCGCACCAGCCCCGCAGGGGCCACGACGGACTTCAGGATCCCGAGCGTGACGAGAGCGGCTGAGGTCGTGCGGCGGGTGAGGTCGCCGCAGGCGGAGGCTCGTGGCTGGCTGCGCTGGCGGGACGCCAATCACGATAGAGCCGCTCGCGGATCGCGTGCAACGACACCGGATCGACCCGGTCGAGGACGTTGTGCACCGGGAGCTGGCCCGCGAGCGCCGACACGGGCTCGAACGCGGGCGGCGACGTCAGGACGACGTCGAGCCCACGGAGGAAGGCCGCCAGGTCCCCGGCGCCTTCCGTGGCGAAGCACGTGGGCTCGCGCACGAGTCCCAGTTCGGCCTTCAGCATGTCGCGGTAGAACGGAATCGAGTGCGCGTCACGGCAGACGAAGCCCACACGCGCGTCCTTCGGAAAGCGCTCGAGCAGCCGCCGGGTTTCGGGCGACATGTTGGTGACGACGGCCTCCACGTCCACACCGAAGCCTGCGGCGATGCGCCGCACCTCGCTCAGGTGGAATCCGGTCGTGATCACGGCCACCGGCGGCTGCGCCTGCTGCGCATCGGCGATCGCCGACGCCAGGTCCGCCAACAGCACGCCGCGCACGTCCACGCCAAGGTGCGCGCGAAGCAGTGGCGTGATGCCAGCCACTTCGTACGGATTGCACTCGGTGAAGAGCAGGAACTGGCCGGCTGTCGCGTCGCGCAACATCTGCTCGACCGCCTCGCGGACCTGGTCGGCGCCCAGACCCGCCGCCATAGCTTGTGCGACGGCCTCGCGCAGGTGACGCTCGGCGAAGCCCGTCGGGTCGGGTGCCGCTGCCGAGGGGGCCGACGGCGCCGCCGGTCCCACGAAACTCCCACGGCCCCGTTGCATTTGAATCAGCCCTTCAGCCTCCAACTCCTTGTAGGCCTTGCGGACCGTTTCGAAGTTGATACCGAGGGCGGAGGCCAACTCTACGACCCCGGGCAACTGCTCGCCTTTCTTGATGGCGCCCGTCGATACCGCGTACCGGACGAAGTCACGCAACTGCAGGTAGATGGGGACGCGGCTGGTCTTGTCGACGCGCCAGGACGCGACCGGGGCCGAGGAGCCGGGCATGGGCGAACTATAACATTACCCGTAAAAGTTATACAACAATGTTCTTGACTATAGTTACGTAACTACATAAATTCAGATGGGCAGCAAGTTCCCTGGAGGTGGTGATGCCCGGCCTCGACTTCGACCTGGCGCAGCAGGGTTCCCCGGCGCGCCTCGCCGCCGTCCCGCGCCTGCAACTCGCTGGCTGGCCCACGGTCGTCGACGACGTGCCTCGCCTTGCCGCGGCTCTCGGCTGGTCCGGGCCCCTGCGCGTCAAGCGGGACGACGCCGCGAGCTTCGCGTTCGGCGGGAACAAGGTCCGCAAGATGGAGTTCTACGCTGCGGCGGCGCGTGCGGCCGGGGCCGACACGCTCGTCACGATTGGCGGCCTTCAGTCCAACCATGCGCGGGTCGTGGCCGCGACGGCCGCCCGCCTGGGCATGGCCTGCACCCTCGTCACCAACGGCACCAGGCCCGACGTCACGACCGCCAACGCGCTGCTCGACGAGTTGCTCGGGGCGGGACGCGTCTTCGTGGCCGACCGCGGGGACCGCGAACCGGCCATGGCGCGCGTCGTCGCCGACCTCGAGGCACGCGGGAAGCGGCCGTTCGCCATTCCGCTCGGGGCCTCCACGGGCCTAGGCGCACTAGGGTTCGTCGCGGCCGCGGGCGAGCTGTTCGATCAGGGCCCGGCGCCGCAGCTCATCGTGCACGCGGCCTCCACGGGGGGCACCACCGCGGGCTTGCTCGTGGGCTGCGCGCTCCGCGGTGTCGCCACCCGCATTCTCGCCGTGAGCGCCGACGAACCATCAGGCGTCCTCCGCGACGAAGTCCGACGCATCGTCGTCGAGATCGCCGAGGAACTGGACGTGGTGCTGGACGTCGAGGCGCTGTTGGCGAACTGCACCTTCACCGACGCCTACGTCGGCGAGGGGTACGGCATCCCCACCGAGGCGTCGACCTGCGCGCTGCGACTCTGTGCGCGGACGGAAGCGCTGTTCCTCGACCCGACCTACACCGCCAAGGCCATGGCCGCGCTGGTCGACGTCCTGCGCGATGGCCGCCTCGAGCCCGGGGCACCCGTCGTCTTCTGGCACACGGGCGGCCAGGTGGGGTTGTTCCGATGAGCCGCTTCTGCGCCATCCGCCCCGGGCGACGTGCCGGCCGTCTCGTGCTCGCCGCGGCGCTGGCCGTCTCGGTGCCGCTGGCCGCCCAGACGACGCGCATCCGTCCGGCTTCAGAGCCGCTGGTCTTCCATCTCGCGCGCGTGATCGACCCCGGCTCGGCTCGCGTGATCGATGACGCGTTCGTCGAGGTGGACGGCGGGCGCATCCTGCGTGTCGGGCCCCTGGCCGGGGCGACCCCGCCGGCCGGGACGCGCGTGATCGACTGGTCGGCGAAGGTGGCGATCCCCGGCTTGATCGACACGCACGCCCACCTCTACGGCGGACTCGCGCGGAGCAACGGCACCCAGCCCTTCGCCTCGCGCTTGTGGCTGTCGACCGGCGTCACGGCGGTCGCCGTCCCCGGGTCGGCGGATCCGGACGGGGACCTCGCACTGCGCCAGCGCATCAACGCGGGGGTGGTGCCCGGACCGCGGCTGTTCCTCTCGGGCGAGTACCTGGACATGCGTCCCCCGGCCGTGAGTTTCGCGCAACCGGTGGACACTCCGGAGGAAGCGAGGCGACTGGTCGAGCACTGGGCGTCCCGCGGTGCGACGGCCATCAAGGTCTACGCCTCGATGCGCGGCGAGGTGCTGCGCGCCGCGATCCAGCACGCGCACGACCACGACATGCGCGTGGCGGCGCACGTCGGCGCCGTGACGTGGACGGAGGCGGTGCGCCTCGGCATCGACGGGCTCTTCCACGGGCCGCTGGCGATGCCGGAAGCGCACGGCGGCCACATCGCGCCGGTCACCTCGCTCGAGGCGTACGCGGCGCTGAAGCAGCGCAGCGCCGACGCCGACCTCACCGCGGCGCCCGTTCGCGAGGCCCTGCGGTTGGCCGCCGAGGCAGGCGTCGTCCTCACGCCCACCGTGGTGGCGGCCGAAGTCCCCAACCGCGAGGCGCACCGCCTGGCCGACCAGCAGCGTTTCTACTCGCCGGCCGCGTGGCTCGAACTCGAGAAGCGGCTCGCCCGCCCGGCCGACCCGGTGGACGCACGCCTGCTCGCCAAGATGCTGGAGTTCGTACGCGTCGCCCACGAGGCCGGCTGCGTGCTCGCTACCGGCACCGACATCACGCCGCTGACGATGCTGCCGGGCTACGCGCTCTGGCGCGAGATGGAGTTGTTCGCGCAGGCTGGCCTGCCGCCGATGGCCGCGCTTCGGGCAGCCACCGCGAACGGTGCGCTGGCGCTCGGGCGGTCCGACACCCTCGGCGCCATCCGGCCCGGGGCCCTCGCCGACTTCGTGGTGCTCGACGCCGACCCACTCGGCGACATCAGCCGGGTCCGCCGGGTGCATCGCGTGGTGAAGGGAGGTGTCGTGTACGTGCCCGACGACCTGGTGACGCCGCTGGCCGGGCGCGTCGAGTGATCGGAGCGGTGGCTCGACGAGGCAGGACGGAACGCTTATCGCGCCAATCCGACTGGCGCCAGCGAGGTGGACACATGGGGGAGCTTCGACGACGAGTGCTGACCGCCTGCTGCGCGGTGGCGTGCCTGCTGCCGCTGCCGGCGCTGGCGCAACTTCAGACAGGCGACTTGCGCGGGACGATTACGGACCCCCAGGGCCTTGCGCTGCCAGGGGTCACCGTGACCGTGAGCAGCCCGCAACTGATCGCCGCCCAGCTCACGACCGTCACGAGTGACACCGGCGACTATCGTTTCACCTACCTGCCCCCGGGGACCTACCGACTCTCGGCCGAGTTACAGGGGTTCCAGACGCAGGTGCGTGAGGGCGTCGCAGTGAACGTCGGCTCGACCACGGACGTGGCCATCCGCATGGCGGTGGGCCAGGTGAGCGAGGTGGTGACCGTCACCGGCGGAGCTGTCGCGGCGGCCGTGGAGAACACGCAGCTGTCGCTCAACATCAAGCCGCAGGAACTGCAGGCGCTGCCCATCCAGCGGCGCACGGCCGGCGTCCTGACCCTGGCGGCCGGCGTCACGCCCAACCTCTCGGCGCTCGGCGGTGCCACGCGCGGCAACTCGTACGCGGTGGACGGGGTGTACCTCAACGAGCCAAGCACCGGCCGCGAGGAAGTACGGCACTCGCTGGAGGTCTACCAAGAGGTGCAGGTGGGCACCGGCGGGCATCCCGCCGAGTACGGTAACGCGAGCGGCGCGCTGCTGAACGTCGTGACGAAGTCCGGCGGCAACCGCTTCGCGGGCGACCTCACGTTCGTCTACGCCGGCGACGAGTTGCAGTCGGAGAACTTCGAGGACCGCGGCCTCACGGCGCCGCCCGAGACCATCCTCTACCGCAACGAGTTCTCGGCCACCGCCGGTGGGCCGGTGCGCAAGGACCGGGTCTGGTTCTTCGGGGCCTTCAGCCACCTGCCGACCAAGAGTCGGCTCGATGGCTTCTCCGAGGACATCACGTCCACCAGCGTCTGGCCGCTCGGAAAGCTCACGTCCCAGCTCACCGACCAACAGCGGGCCTCGGTCAGTGTTACCTACAACCGGACAACGACCAACTACGCCGGCGCGAGCCGATTCATCGACGTGCGCGCCACGCCCGAGGCCAAGCGCGAGAGCCTGACGACGGTGGGCAACTGGCTGTACACGCTCGACAACACGACCACCGTCGAAGCACGGGGCGTATACGCTTCGATGCCCAACGAGCAGACGGCCCGCGACAAGGTGCCCAACGTGTTCGACATCATCACCAACCGCGTCACGGGCGGGTTCGGTGACCAGAAGAACGAGCAGTCGCGCTGGCTCGTGGCGGGCGCCGTCACCAAGGCGATCTCCGGGTGGGGCGGCGACCACCTGCTGAAGGCCGGCGCCGAGTACGGAGACACGACGTTCACGCGGGTCGAGACCCGGTACGCGGACACCGCGGGCATCACGAACTACTCGATCCAGAACGGGGCGCCGTTCTTCGCCATCCGCTTCGATCCCCCGGCCTACTCGGCCAAGAACGCCTACTCCGAGTTCAGCGCGTACCTGCAGGACACCTGGCGGCTGAACCGCTTCGTTACGTTCCGGCCCGGACTGCGCATCACGACGATCCGCCAGCGGATCCCCACCCAGCCGAAGGTGACCGACGACATCGAGGTGGCCACTTGGACCGACCTGGAGCCACGCGTCGGCGTGGGCATCGACCCATTCGGCACCGGCACCACGGCCCTCCGGGTGCACTACGGCCGGTACACGTCGCCGATGTTCGTCTGGTACAGCAACTTCAACCCGAACCGGCCGGCGGGGCTCTACTACCTGAATCCCAACCCGAGCACGTTCCTCCTCGTGCTCGAGGATCGATACGACCCGAACAGCAACCTGATCGCCGACGATCTAGGACGGCCGCAGGTGGACGAACTGCTGGTCTCGGCCGAGCGAAGTTTCGGCAACGGCTGGCAGGCGCAGGCATCGTTCGTCTACAAGACCTTCGGGCGCTTCATCACCACCGAGGCGCCGAACTGGCAGCCCTTCTACGTCGCCCGGACGACGACCAATCCGCTGACCAACAGCCCGCTAACCTACTACGACACCTTGGCGACCGCTCCCAACCCGATCTTCGTCGCCACGAACAACGACCGCGCCGAGCGGGACTACAAGGCCGTGATGCTGTCGGCGCAGAAGCGTTACGGATCGCGAAACCTGCTCCGCGCCAGCTACACCTGGAGCCGGTCCGAGGGCACGTCGCTGCAGGTGGGCGACGCCTTCTCGGGCCAGGCGAGCAGCTTCCTGTTCTGGGACTCCCCGAACGTCGAGATCAACACGACCGGCCTGCTCGACGAGGATCGCACGCACGAAATCAAGTTCCAGGCCGTGTACGCTCTGCCCTGGGACTTCACCCTCGGCGCCACCTACGCCGGCACGTCCGGGCCCGCCTACACCAGGTTCGTCTCCATCACCCAGCGCGCAGGCGTCCTGCGGCTCAACGTCGAGCCGCGCGGGTCGCAGCGCTACGACTTCCTCAACGACCTGAGCGTGCGGGTCGACAAGCGGTTCGCCTTCGGCGCACGGTCGCTCGAGGGATTCGTCGAGGTGTTCAACCCGTTCAACTGGGACACCGTGCTCTCGCGGGTCCTGCAGCAGAACTCGCCCAGCCGCGACCAGATCCTCGCCCTGCAGCCGCCGCGCTACGCGCAGATCGGTGCGAAGGTGCGGTTCTGAGGAGTCGGCCACCCGAACAGCAGGCCCGATGATCATGAGCACGACATGTCTTCGTTCAACGCACTACGCGCGCCCGTGGTGGGTGGCGGCGGGACTGGCCGCCGCCCTGGCGACGGCCGGGGGCGCAGCGAGCGCCCAGACGACCGCGCCACCGTCGTCGGCCGGCGATCGGGTGTCGGCAGGCACGCCGGCCTCGGCGCCCGCCAGGATGGCCCGGGTCGAGGAGGCAGCCTCGCTGATAGGCGACGCCGAGTTGGTCGTCTTCGGCGAGTCGTCGCACTGGGACTACGGCGTGCACGCCTTCGTGAATCGCCTGTTCCGCCACCTCGTTGAACACAAGGGGTTTCGCGTCTTCGTCCTGGAGTCGGCCTGGGGGGTGGACGAGGTGACGCGCGACATGATCGCGTCCGGTCGCACCGAGCTGGGACCCACCGAGTCGTTCTTCCTCAACGCGTTCGGCTCTCCCTCTACCGTGGAGACGATCGCCTGGGTGCGAGAGTGGAACTCGAAGCACCCGACCGATCCCGTCCGCTTCGCCGGGTACCAGCCCGAGCAGCCGGTGCGCGACTTCCAGGCGCTCTGGGCCTACCTGGCCCGCAGCCCCGCGTTCGAGGCCGCTGGCCTGCAGGCCGCGACGGCCGTCTGCGGGGCGGGCAGCGGCGAGTTCAAGACTGAACTCGACTTCCTGGGCCCGATGATGAAGGCGCGGCGCGCCGGTCGACCGGGCATGCCCACGGCCGATCGCCTGGCCTGTGTCGACGGTCTCGGTGCGATCGAGCGATTTCTCACCGCGAACCACGAGGCCCTCGTGGCCGCCACGTCGCAGGGTGCGTTCACCGAGGCAGGGGTGCACCTGACTAGTTTGCGGGGCTTCTACGAGCACATCCTGCGCGTGGCCGACGCCTCCGCGGACAAGACGCTCACTCCCGAGCAGACTGCGGCCCTCGGCAAGGAGGCCTACCAGAATGGCGATCGCGTGCGCTTCGAGATCTTCCAGGGACTGCGCGAGACGCGGTATCGCGGCCAGAAGATGCTGCTCTGGATGCACAACTGGCACGCCGCCCGGGCCTCCGAAGAGATCGCCGAGGCCAAGGGCGTCGGGATCCCCAAGGGCACGACGTCGCTCGGCGCGCGGCTCGCGCGCGCCTACGGCGACCGCCTGATCACCTTCGGCAGCGTCGTGCCGTGTCCGCGCTGCACGTCGGCGTCCCCGACCGGCATCGCCGAACGGTTCCGCGAGGTCCTCGGCGAGGGCTCGGCCATCGTCGATCTGCGCCGACCGGCGGCTGGTCTCGCGCGCCTGCCGCTCTCCACGCTCGGCACGCTAATCGAGCCGCTCAACGACGGCGCCTTCGTCGACGTCGTCCTGTCGCGCCAGTTCGACGCGCTCTACTACCAATCGGCGTCGGACACGATCCTGGATCGCCGCGCCCAGGCCCAGAAGAAGTAGCTTCTCGCGAGGAGTGCGCCACATGCCACACACCGTCCGCCCACGGCGAGCGCTGGCGCTCGCGTTCTCCATCGGCCTGCTGGCCGCACCCGTGGCCAGTGCTGCCGACGACCCCGTCATCGACGTCACGCTGGACACGATCCGCGCGAAGTTCGCGAAGATCGGCGGGTTTCCCGAGACCTCGAAGTCCCCCAGCCCGTACCTCGCCGACTTCTTCGGCATCGTCCGCCTCAACGACACCCTCACGCTCGAGACGGTGAAGAAGGACCTCGTCCCGGCGCACGCAGCGGAGCTTCCCGGCAGCACGCCGCGGGTGCTCAAGCTGCAGTGGAAGGACGGCGGCACGATCGACTTCTACGCCCGCGCGCAGCTGCGGATCGACAAGAAGGACGGCGGTCCGTCCCGCTACAACGTCGCCGTGGTCGAGCACGCCGTCGCCGCCGAGAACGACGGCCCGAACGTGGCCAGGTTCCTCGCTTTCCTGCAGAAGCAGGGCTGGACCGCCCGCTACCTGGCGCCGAACCCCTACGCAGCCGAGGAGCAGGCTGCGTTCGCCCGCATGGGCGATGCCGCGGCCACCAACGCCACCAAGGAACTCGGGAGCTTCGACGCGTTCGCGAAGGAGACCCACGCCATCTACCTGCTGCCCGACGCCGTGCATGGCGACCAGTCGCGCTACGACGTGCTTCTGGACATGCTGAAGGGCGGGAACTACGACTGGTTCGGCATCGAGATGGCCACCGTGGACCTGCAGCCCGTGCTCGACGCCTGGGTGAAGGCCAAGCCGGGGTCGACCGAACATGCGGCGGCCGACGCGAAGCTGCAGGACTACTTCCAGGTGGCCTGGAACGACAAGTTCGGCGGCGTGGCCGCGCGCGGGCAGAACCCCTACTACCTGGCGATGAAGATCGCGCGCGATGCGGGCAAGGCCGTCTACGCCCTCGACACCGTGGCCGACTACATCCTCTTCCGCTACGGCGAGTTCCCGCTGGGCGCCACCACCCGCAACGTGGTGTGGGTGAACCGCATCCCACGCACCGGGCGCGGCCTGATCTTCGGCGGCAGCGCGCACATGATCACGGGGCAGCGCAACACGTTCCAGGACTTCCTGACGGCCGCTCGTCCTGGCACGCCCGTCTACCACTACTACGTCGAGCACCCGCCGCAGAAGCCGGCGCCGCCCAAGCCGCAGTAGGGCCGATCATGCGGGGCTGGCGCGCGATCCCGGTCCACACCCTCGTCGCGGCAACCGTCACCACGACGCTCGCCGCGGCGGGGGCCGTGGAGCCGATTCACGAGGACGTGAACCGGCGGCTGCGCGAGGCGGCGACCTCCTCGCAAGTGCTGGCGCTGGCCCGCACGCTCACCGACCGCTTCCCGCACCGGCTGACCGGCACGCCGATGCTCGAGGAGGCCGGGCGATGGGCGGCGGATCGCCTGCGCGGCTGGGGGCTCGACCCGGTGCGCCTCGAGCCGTGGGCGTTCGATGCACCCGGGTGGACCAACGAGGCGATCGGCGTGCGGTTGACCGCGCCGGTTGCGGCGACGCTCACGGCGGCCGCCGTCGCGTGGACCCCGGGCACACCGCGACCCGTCACGGCAACGGTCGCGCTGATCGACCCGCCTGCCCCGGCGACGAGGAGCGACCTCGAGCGATGGTTCGCGGAGCGGGCGTCCCTGCTGCGCGGGCGGATCGTCGTCGTGGGGAAGCCCACGCCGTTGCCGCCGCTCCCGACGTTTCCGCCACGCTGGCGTCTCGCCGACGATGAGTTGCGGGCCCGGTACGCCCCGCGCCCCACGCCCGCCGCCACACCGGCCGCGCCGCCCGCCAACGTGGCCGCGGAGCCTCCACTGAGCCCAGCCGATCGCGACGCGGCCATCTCCGAGCTGTTGAAGCGTCATGGCGCAGTGGCCCGCGTCACGGGGAGCCGCGATCGCTACGGCCTGCTGCGCGCCGTGGCGAATGTCGTGCGAGACCTGGACCGCCACGTGCCCTGGATCGTGATCTCGCGCGAGGAGCACGGGCGCCTCAGCCGCCTGCTCGAGGACGGTAGCCCCGTCGAGATGCGCCTCGACATCACCAACCGCTCGTGGCCCGGCGGGCGGACCGCCTACCACGTGGTGGCTGACCTGCCCGGCACGGACCGCCCAGGCGAGGTCGTGGTCCTCGGCGCGCACCTCGACGCGCACCCGCTGGCGCAAGGCGCCACCGACAACGCCGCTGGCGTCGCCGTGATGATGGAGGCGATGCGGCTGCTGCGGACGGTGCACGCGCGGCCGCGGCGCACGGTTCGCCTCGTGCTATGGAGCGGCGAGGAACAACGCGTCGCGGGATCGCAGGCGTGGGTGCGCGGGCACTACGGGTCGGCCGAAAAGCCGAAGGGGGACTTCGCCAAGCTGTCGGCCGCTTTCAACCTCGACAACGGCACGGGGCGCGTCCGCGGCATGCACGTGTTCGGTCCGCCCGAGGCGGGCGAGGTGCTGCGGCAGATCCTGGCGCCCTTCGGCGATCTCGGCGTAGTCGGCGCCACCACCTACCGCAATCGCACGCCGCCCGGGTCCGACCACGCGGCGTTCAGCGTCAACGGCTTGCCGGGCGTCTGGGTGGACCAGGATCCGCTCGACTACGGCGAGGCGAGCTGGCACTCGTCGGCCGACACCTTCGAACGCCTGGTCGAGGACGACCTGAGGCAGGCGGCAGTCGTGATGGCGGCCACCGTCTACCATGTGGCGATGCGCGACGCTCTGCTCCCGCGTTTCGCGCCCGAGCACCTGCCGGCCCCTGGCTCCCGATGACCGCGATGACGCTGGATGCGCTGCCCACGCCGGCCCTCCTGCTCGACCTCGCGCGAGTCCGCCGCAACGCGGGGCGGATGTCCGAGCTGGCGCGGGCCGCGGACGTCGCCCTGCGACCGCACGCCAAGACGCACAAGTGCGTCGAACTGGCCCGCCTGCAGGTCGAGGCGGGCGCGCACGGCCTGACCGTCTCCACCCTCGCCGAGGCACGTGCATTCGGCGCGGCCGGGTTCTGCGACCTGACGTATGCGGTGCCCGTCGAGCCGGGCAAGTTCGCCGAGGTGATCCGCTTGCACGAGGCCGGCATTTGCCTCGGCGTCGTCACCGCCGACCCAGAGGTCGTCGAGGGGCTGAGGCGCGCGGCGGCAGGATCGGGCGTCGCTGTCCCCGTCCACGTCGAGATCGACTGCGGTGATGCACGCACGGGCCTCGCGCCAGACGATCCCGATGCGATCCCCCTCTGCCAGCACATCGCCAACGCACTGCCGTTGCGATTCGCCGGCTTGCTCACCCACGCCGGACACTCCTACGATGCGCAGGAGCCGGCGGCCCGGGTACGGCTCGCCGAGGACGAACGCCTCGCGGTGGTGAGCCTGGCCGAGCGTCTGCGCCAGGACGGTGTGCCCGTGGATGTCGTGAGCGTGGGGTCCACGCCCACCGTGAAGGCCGCGGCAAGCTTCGCCGGGGTTACCGAGGCACGCCCGGGCAACTACCTGCTGTCGGACCTGTTCCAGGCGACGCTCGGCACATGCGACGTCGACGACTGCGCCGTGTCGGTGCTCGCGGCGGTCGTCGATTGCAGCCGCACTCGGCGGTCGGTGGTGCTCGACGCCGGGGCGATCGCACTGTCGAAGGATCGCGGGCCGGTTCGCTGGGACGCGCGCGCTGGCTACGGACGTGTCCTCGACCTCGACGGGGTCGATCTCGGTCTGCGGGTGGCCAACGTCTCGCAGGAGCACGGCGAGGTACGCGACGTGCCCGACCGGTGGCTCGACGTGCTGCGGCCAGGCGCGCGTGTGCGCGTCCTCGTGAACCACGCGTGCCTCACCGTGGCGCAGCACGACGCCTTCCACGTGCTCGACGACGGCCAATTCGTCGATCGCTGGACCATTCACCGCGGCTGGCACTGAGCCGGAGGGGACGGAGGCTGCAAGATGCGAGTCGGGAGGGAAACGGCGGTCGCCGTCACGTTGTGCGCGATGCTCCTGACGGCCACAGGCGAGGCGGCCGCACAGGCGCCACCGGTGGTCCTCGACGAGTTGCGTGCGACGTTTCGCACGGCCGTTCGCGAGGTGGGCATCGTCGGTGCGGGGCTGCAGGTGGTGGCGGGCGACCGCGTGGTGTTCGCCGACGCCACCGGGCTCGCCGACGTTGAGGCCAACCGGCCCGTGGACGCGTCCACGATTTTCCACTGGGCCTCGATCACCAAGACGCTCACGGCAGTCGCCGTGATGCAGTTGCGGGATGCCGGCAGGCTCTCGCTCGACGACCCTGCGGTGAAGCACCTGCCGGAACTGCGCGCGGTGCACAGCGCGTTCGGCCCAGTCGAGGCAGTCACCATCCGGCACCTGTTGAGCCACTCGGCCGGCCTTCGCTCGCCAACCTGGCCGTGGGGCGGCGACAAGCCGTGGCATCCGTTCGAGCCGCCGGGCTGGGCGCAGGTGACGGCGATGCTGCCCTACACCGAGGTCGAGTTCGCGCCGGGGAGCAAGTTCCAGTACTCCAACCCGGGCATCGTCTTCCTTGGGCGGATCATCGAGACAATCTCGGGCGAGGACTACGAGGTGTACGTGGACAAGCACATCCTCAGGCCGCTCGAGATGCGCGACAGCTACTTCGACGCCACGCCGCCGTTCCTGATCGGGCGCAAGTCGCACAGCTACACGGTCCGCGACGGCGAGCGCCGCGCGCGGCCCTTCGACCCGAGCACCGGCGTTACGGTGTCCAACGGCGGCCTCAACGGCCCCGTAGGCGACCTCGCGCGCTGGGTGCGGTTCCTGATCGGGCGCCCGGCGGACGAGGCCACGCGGGCCAGGTACGACGCGGTGCTGGCGCGGGCGTCCCTGGAGGAGATGTGGAGGCCGCAGGTGGACGCGCCCGGCGAGAGCGAGGCGCCCGACCGGCCCGTGCGCGTGGGGCTCGGCTGGTTCCTCGAGACCCACGGCGGCCGCACCTACGTGGCCCACAGCGGGAACCAGAACGGCTTCATCGCGCACCTCTACGTCGACCCGCCGCGCGGGCTCGGGTACGTCGTGGTGTTCAACACGCTGGTGCAGCGCACCGAGAAGACCCCGCGCGGCACGGGCGCCGTGGATCGCGAGCTTCGCGAGCTGATCTTCGCGAAGGTCTTTCCCGCACTGGAGGCGAGGTAGGCATGGCCAACCGAGAGGCTAGGGGAAGCTGGCGCCTGGCCGCGGTCGCGGCCGGCCTCCTGGCGGCGGGTCTGTGGGGCGCGGTCGTCGCCGGGCGCGCGCAGACTGAGGCGTCACGGTCCTTCGACGTCGTGATTCGCAACGGGCACGTGCTCGACGGCACAGGCAACCCGTGGTTTGGCGCCGACGTGGGGATCCGTGACGGCCGTATCGCCGAGATCGGCGCCCTCGACGGGCGCCGAGCCACGCGCGTGATCGACGCCGCGGGTCGCATCGTGTCGCCTGGCTTCTTCGACACGCACGCGCACGTCGAGGGCGACCTGCTGAGGCATCCCGAGGCAGAGAACTACCTGCGCATGGGGGTGACCTCGCTCGTGACGGGTAACTGCGGGTTCTCCGAGGTGCCGCTGGCCCCGTGGTTCGACAAGGTTCGGCAGGGCGGAGTGTCGGTCAACGTCGGTTCGCTCGTCGGCCACAACAACGTGCGGCGGCTCGGCATGAACGGCGACTTCGACCGCCCACCAACGCCTGACGAACTGGCGCGCATGCGTGCGCTGGTCGGCGCTGACATGCGCAGCGGCGCGCTGGGCGTCTCCACGGGACTCGAGTACGTGCCGGGCATCTACGCCCGCACCGACGAAATCGCGGCGCTCGCGCGCGAGGCGGCGGCCTTCGGTGGCCTCTACGCCACCCACATGCGCGACGAGGGCAACGCGATCGAGGCGTCCATCAGGGAGACGCTCGCCGTCGGCGAAGCAGCGCAGTGCCCCGTACACATCTCGCACTTCAAGGTCTCCGCGAAACGCCGGTGGGGCTTCAGCGAGCAGTCGGTGGCCCTCATCGAGCAGGCGCGCGCCGCCGGCCACCAGGCGACGGTGGACGTGTACGTCTACACCGCTGGTGCCACCTACATCGACATCATCTTCCCGGCCTGGGTGTTCGACGGCGGCCGCGATCAGGCACTGGCTCGCCTGAAGGACCCTGTCCAGCGCGCGAAGGTGCGGCAGGAGATCGTCGACAAGGCCGCCGCGCAGGGCTTCGAGGACCTTGGGTTCGTGCAGATCGCCAGCTACAAGGCCGATCCGGGCTACAACGGGCGCCGGTTGCCCGAGATCGCGACGGCGCGCGGTGCCGAAGCGGATCCGCTCGCCCAGGCCGACGTGGCAATCGACATCCGTCTGAACGGGGGCGCCGACGTCGTGGTCCATAAGATGGCCGACGAGGACGTCGATCGCATCGTGCGTCAGCCGTTCGCGATGATCGGCGCCGACGCCGGCGTGGAAGGCCTCGCCGGCGAGGGCAACCCGCACCCGCGCAACTTCGGCAACAACGCGCGGCTCCTCAGCCGCTACGTCCGCCAGCGTGGCCTGCTCACGCTGGAGGAGGCCGTGCGGCGCATGACGTCGCTGCCCGCGCAGACCTTTCACGTCTGGGACCGTGGCCTTGTACGGCCCGGCTTCGCCGCGGATCTGCTCGTGTTCGATCCGGCCCGCGTGGAGGACCACGCCACCTTCGAGCGTCCGCGGCAGTACTCCAGCGGATTCGACGTCGTGCTCGTCAACGGCACGATCGTGATCGACGAAGGCCGGCACACCGGTGCGCGGCCGGGTCAGGTCCTCCGCGGGACGGCCGCGGCCGGCCCCGGGGCACGGCCGTGACGGTGACGCGTCGTGCCGCCTTGGGGCGGGCGGCCGCTCTGGTGCCGCTCGCCGCCTGGGCCCATGGATCTGCAGCTCTTCCACTCGCTTCGGTCGCCGCCGACGCGCGACCCGACGAGGTGATCGCACAGGACGAGGACGTGTGGCGCGCCGTCCGCGCCGAGTTCCCCAACGACCGCGCGCTCCTGCACCTGAACCACGCGGCCATCGGCAGCACGCCGCGGGCGGTGGCCGAGGCGGTGCGCGCGTACGACGACATGCTGGCCCTGCAGCCGACCCACTACTACTACGACGTGGTCGAGGGCCACATCGAGGGCGTACGCCGCGGGCTCGCCGCGTTCCTCGACTGCCATCCCGAGAATCTGGCGATCACCCGCAACGCCAGCGAAGGGCTCAGCGCCGTGATCTTCGGGCTCGACCTCGCGGCTGGTGACGAGATCGTCACGACGACCCACGACTACTCGAACGTCGTGGACTGCTTGCGGCAGAGAGCCGCACGTGACCGCATCGTCGTGCGGCAGGTGCCAGTGCCGACCGTGCCGGCCAGCCCAGACGACCTCGTCGCCCCGATCGAGCGCGCGCTCGGGCCGCGCACGCGCGCCGTGATCGTGTGCCACGTCACCAGCATGACGGCCCTGCGGTTCCCCGTGCGAGAGATCTGCGCACTGGCACGCGCGCGCGGGGCCATCAGCATCGTCGACGGCGCGCAGTCGGTCGGCCAGGTGCCGGTCTCGGTGGCCGAGATCGGGTGCGACGTGTTCGCGGCGAGCCTGCACAAGTACTTCTGTGCCCCCGTGGGCACGGGCGTGCTGGTCGTGGCGCGCGAGGCGATCGGGCGGATCTGGCCGCTGTTCGGCGGGACAGAAGCGCAGCGCAACGATATCCGCAAGTTCGAGAGCCTGGGCCCCGGCACCATCCGTCTCGCGCCGCGCACCGCCATCCCGCAGGCGGTCGAGTTCAACCAGCGCGTCGGGGTGGGCCGCAAGGCCGCCCGGCTGCGTTACCTGACGCAGCGCTGGATGGATCGCCTGGAGCGGGTGCCGGGACTGCGTGTGCTCACGGCGCGGGACGCGCGTCTCGCTGGCGGCTTCGGCGCCTTCGTGCCGCCGGGCGTGCCGGCCCAGCAGTTCGTGGACGCCCTCATGCGCAGGCACCGCATCCACGTGCGCGTGCGAGGCGTGACGGGCGAGTTCAGCGGCGTGCGGGTGTCACCCAACGTCTTCACGAGCGCCGACGAGATCGACGCGTTCTGCGATGCCACCGAGCGCGTGCTGCGAGGCATGTGATGCTCCTGCTGAGCCGTTCGGACCTGGCACGCGTCCTGGCCTTCGATGACTACGTGCAGGGGGTCGAGGAGGCCTTCCGCCTGCATGCCCAGGGCCGGTCGCTGTCGCCGCAGTTGATGCACGTCGATGCGCTGGACGGGGAGTTCCACGCGAAGGGCGGAGGCCTCTTCCTCGAGCGCAGCTTCTTCGCGTTGAAGGCCAACGGATCGTTCTTCCGAAACCCCGTCACGCACAGGCTGCCTGCGATTCAAGGCGCGATCCTGTTGTTCGACGCCGCGACCGGTGTACCCCTGGCGCTGCTCGAGTCCGGGGAGATCACCGTGCAACGCACAGGGGCGGCGACCGCGGTGGCCGCACGGTGGCTGGCGCGGCCATGCTCCCGCGTGGCGACGATATGCGGCTGTGGCAGGCAGGGCCACGTGCAGTTGAGGGCCTTGCGGCACGTGCTCCCCATCGACTGCGTGCATGCGTGGGACGCTGACCCCGCGGCCGCCGAGACGCTCGCGACGGCGGCCCGCTCGGCGGGCCTCTCGGCACATGTCGCCAGCGACCTCGCCTCGGCCGTTGCCGCGAGCGACGTGGTCGTCACTTGCACGCCGTCGAGGCACCCATTCGTCCGTCGCGTTTGGCTTCGAGCCGGCACGTTCGTGGCCGCCATCGGTGCCGACAGCCCCGGCAAGCAGGAACTCGATGCCGACGTGCTCGCGCCGCCGGCCCGGGTCGTCGTCGACCTGCTGGGGCAGGCGTCGCGCGTTGGCGAGTTGCAGCACGCGCTGACCAGGGGGGTCGTGCCGGACGCGTCACAACTCACGGAACTCGGCGCCATAGTGTCGGGACAGTGCCCAGGCAGGCAGTCCGATGACGAGGTGATCGTGTTCGACGCGACGGGGACCGCGATCCAGGACGTCGCGGCCGCGGCGATGGCGTATCACCGAGCCGTCCGCGATCGCGTCGGAATGGACTGGGACCCACGGGCCTAGCGGGCCGCGTGGGTTGACGGCAAGTGGACTCACATCGGCCCGGTGCCTGAGGGCAGAGCCCCTGTCCTCCTTCAGGCCCGCTCCCACTGCTTCCGAGTGATTCCGGCCTGCCGCAGGACGATCGCCATCAGTTCCAGGCCGATGTCGCCCTGGTGGGGATTCGGGATGGTGAGGACGAGGTCGCCCTTCACCATGAACTCGTGCTTGCCGCCGGAGAACGGGCCCTCGAAGCCGAAGGTGCGCAGGCCCGCGATGAGGACCCGGCGCTTGGTCGGCCCCCACGGAGGCATCAGCTGGCCCTGCGCACCTTCACCGTGATGCCATCGAGCGAGGGCACAGCCAGCCCCCGGGCCACCCGCACGAGCAGCCATTCCTCGATGACCTCCGCGAGGTCGCGACGGCAGCCCTCCAGGGTGGCTCCGGTGGCGACGACGCCGCGGAGCCCACGCACTGTCGCGGCGAAGGTCCCGTCAGGGAGGAGTTCGTAGCGGGCGCGCTCGAGGGCTCGTGCGATGTAGTCGGTGACCATGCCCTCAGGATTCTACAGCGGAGCGTGCGCGCGCCGTCTGCGGGAACACGACGCGTCCGGTAGAATGAACGGCAAGACGTCGTGAAGGGCTTCGCCCGGCACCGGAGCCGGCGATCTTGCGAGGCCGCGGCACGACGGGGGCAGCCCAATGGAAGACGCCATCACCGTCGGGTCGGGATCGTCGCTGGACGCACCGGTCCTCGCTGACATCGTCAGGCGCCTCGTCGCGGCCTATCGGCCGGAGCGCATCTACCTGTTCGGGTCGATGGCAAGGGGTGACGCAGGACCGGACAGCGACTACGACGTCCTGGTCGTGGTCGCCGATGATGCCGAACCGGAGCGCCTGGCCAGCCGGCGCGGGTACGAAGCGCTGGTCGGCACCGGGTATGCCGCAGACATCCTCGTCTGGCGGCGGAGCGCCTTCGATGTCAGGTTGCCACTGAAGGCGTCGCTCCCCGCGACGGTCGCCCGTGAGGGTCGACTGCTGTATGCAGCCTGATGCTGCCCGTCGCGCCGACACCCTGCCGCAGTCCCGGCAAGGTTCAGGTTCTTCGAATGCCGGCGAGCACCAGAGTCCTGCTCGTCAGCGACGGCTCATGCGACCTCGATGAGGGTGTCGCCTCGCTCCAGCGCAGCGAGGATCGCGGGGAGTTCGGCTGCTACGCGGACGAGGAGGGGAGCGCGCCTCGTGTTGCCCAGTCTCAGCCACACGACAGGCGGTCCTCCGTTCAGGACCCGCCAGACCGCGAAGTCTTCGTCCTTGGTGAAGATGACGGCGTCGCGTGCGCGGGCCTC
>JADLBB010000288.1 GCA_020848055.1 Chloroflexota bacterium
ACCACCATCGACGGCCGCGCCCAGTTGCGGGGCACTGCCGAAGGGCTGGGCAGCCGCGCCGACCGGCGCCTCATGCGCCTGTATCGATCGGCGTTCGACGCGATCGGCAGCGGTGCCGGGACGCTGCGCGCAACCGGCGTGTGGCTGCGGGTGGGTGACGACCTGGCAGCTCGGCGTTCGGCCGGTGGCCGGCCGCCGAACCCGACCGGCGTCGTCATCGCGGGCAACCAGCCCGTCGCGCCCGACGCGTCCTGGTTCGACGGCGACGAACCGCGGATCCTGGTCGTGGGCCGCGACAACCCGATGACCGCGGCCCCGACCGGCACCGATCTGCTGCGCGCCCCCGATCCTCGGCCCGACCCGGGCTGGATCCTGGCGCGATTGCGCGAGCGCGGCATCGGTTCTCTGCTGCTGGAGGGCGGTCCGCGCCTGAACGCCGCGTTCCTGGATGCCGGACTGATAGACGAGGTGTACTGGACCATCGGCGCCAAGGTCGCGGCCAACCGTGGGCTGCCGATGATCGCGCCGCTCGCCGGCGATACCGAGCGCGATCCGCGACCGACCCGGCTGGTGAGCGTGCTCCGTCACGAGGACGAGCTGTTCGTCCGATATCGGTTCAGCGCCGCAGGGTAGGATCGGGTCAATGCTCCGACCCGACCCCGGGCGCATCGGCGTCTGGGGACACCTCGACTCGCTGTCGATCGACGGCGCGCGCGCCTACGCGCGACGCGTCGAGTCGCTCGGCTACGGCGCCCTGTGGGTGCCCGAGACCGTCGGGCGCGACCCGTTCACCCTGCTGGGCCTGCTGGTGGGCGAGACCGAGCGGATGGTGCTCGGTACCAGCATCGTGGGCATCTGGGGCCGCGACGCGCAGACGACCCGCATGTCCACGGGCACCATGGTCGAGGCCACCGGCGGGCGGTTCGTGCTGGGCCTGGGCGTCAGTCACCCGCACATGACGACCCGGCTCCATGGCCGGGCCTTCGACAGGCCGCTGAGCCGCATGCGCGAGTACCTGGCCGCCTACCGCAACGCCGTGTACCGCGGTCCGGGCGCCGATGCATCGCCCTCGCCGATCCTGGTCGCCGCCCTGCGCGAGCGCATGACCGACCTGGCTGCCACCGAGGCCGACGGCGCGTTCCCCTACCTCGTCGGGCCCGAGCGCGTGGCGTGGATGCGCGGTCGCCTCGATGCAGCCTCGCCGGATCGTCGACCGCTGCTGGCCGTCACGCTGCCGGTTGCGCCCGATGGCGACCGGGACGCGGCGCGCGCCTACCTCAAGCCATACATGCGGACACCGACCTACTACGGCTCGTGGGCGATCCAGGGCTTCGCCGCCGACGACTGGGAGCAGCCCGGCAGCGATCGATTGGTGGACGCCATGGTCGCCGATGGCCCCGCCGACGCGCGCCAACGACTCGATGCCCTGCAAGCCGCCGGCGCCGACCACGTCGCCTTCATCCCGATCAGTCCCGATGGCACCACCGAGAACGCTGCGCTGCTGGAATCGCTGGCCCCGTGAGACGGTGGCGCGCGGTCGCGGCCTCCACGCTGGCGGTGGCGTCGATGCTTGCCGGCTGCGCGGCCGGCCGCCCGACGACCACGCCCTCATCGACACCGGCTGCGGCGCCGGCCACGGCGACGGGGGCTCCGGCACCGTCGATGGTCGTCCCGGCACGCGGCCCGGAGCGCCTTGGCGCGCCAGGGGTCACGCCGCCGGTTCAGCCGCGACTCGAGGCCGGCTTCATCGCCGGGCTGGTGTCGGACTACTGTGCCGACCGTGACCTGCCGGCGCCGTCCAGCGCCCGTATTGAGCTGACCGTTCTGGATCGCAGCCACGCCCTGCCGGCATCGTACGCGCCGGGGGACCTGGTGAGCGCGTCGGCGGCAGGCTTCGCCGGCGGCTCGGGCGGCAAGCTCGTCAGCAGCAGGATCGTGAACGACCTGGCCGCCCTGCGGGCCGACTCGGCGACGGCTGGCCTGTCGATCTCGATCACATCGGCCTACCGCTCGTATGCTTCGCAGGTGTCAACGTTCAACAGCTGGGTCGCACGGCTCGGCCTGGCCACCGCATTGCAGCGCAGCGCCCGGCCCGGGCACTCGGAGCACCAGCTCGGAACCACGATGGACCTGACGTCACCGGGTTGGAACGGCCGTTTCGGCAACTGGGCGACCGAGACGGCCGAGGGCCGCTGGCTGGTCGAGAACGGCTGGCGCTACGGTTTCGTCATGAGCTACCCGCTCGGCTCCCAGGACGTCACCTGCTTCAGCTTCGAGCCGTGGCACTACCGCTGGATCGGTCGTGAGGCCGCAGCGGCCTGGCACGCTTCCGGCCTGTACCTGCGTCCATTCCTGGAGCGATACGTCGGTGGCTGAGCATCCGCGCGCCGTCGCCGCGGCCATCGAGCACGGCGCGTCCATCCCCGCCGAGCAACGGGCGGACCTTCGGCGCCGGACGCTGTGGGTCCTGTTCTCGATGTCGGCCCTTGGCAGCACCGGCTACATCGCGGCCATCACGGTCGGCACGCTCGTGGCGGCGGACATCGCCGGCTCCGCCTCGCTGGGCGGCATCCCGTCCTCGGCCGCCGTCCTCGGGACGGCCTTCGCGGCCACCACCATCTCGTCGCTCATGCTGCGCGTCGGGCGCCGGCCCGGGCTGCTGGGCGGCCTGGCCGTCGGCGTGCTGGGCGCGAGCGTGGCGGTCGCATCGGTCGTGGCGAGGTCGATCCCGCTGCTGCTGGTTGGCGCGTTCCTGGCCGGCTTCGCCAACGGCTCCGCCAACCTGGGGCGGTACGTCGCCGCCGACCTGTTCCCGGTCCATCGTCGCGCGTCGGCCATCGGCACCGTGGTGTGGGGCTCGACCATCGGCGCGGTCATCGGGCCGAACCTGGTGGCGCCGGCCGGTGCGGTGGCAATGGCCGCCGGCCTGCCGGAGTTGTCCGGCGCGTTCGTGGTGACCGCGCTGTTCATCGGCCTGTCGTTCTGCCTGGCCTTCGTGCTGCTGCGACCCGAGCCGTATGCACTGGCCGATGCGTCCGCCCTGGAGCTGCGCCCCGACGACGTTCCGCTTCCGCGCGCATCGGTGCTGCTGCGCCGGCCGGCGGTCATGGTGTCGCTCGTGTCGCTCATCGCGGGGCAGGTCGTCATGGTCCTGATCATGACCATGACCCCGATCCACCTGATCGAGCACGGCCATGACCTGGCCACCGTCGGCTTCGTGCTGTCGGCGCACACGTTCGGCATGTTCGCCCTGTCGCCGATCTCCGGGCGCCTGACCGACCGGTTCGGCAGCCCGGCCATCATCGGTGCCGGGTTCAGCGTGCTCGGGATGGCGGCCATCCTGGCGGCGGTCGCCCCGCCCGATGGCGGGATGCTCTTGACCCTCGCCCTGTTCCTGCTGGGCTGGGGCTGGAACCTGGGCTTCGTGGCCGGCTCGGCGATGCTGACGCGCGGCCTGGCCCTGGCAGAGCGGACCAAGGTCCAGGGCATCGCCGATGCCATGGTCTGGTCGTCGGCGGCGATCGCGGGGCTGTCGTCGGGCGTCATCGTGGCCGGGGCGTCGTACACCGCACTCGGCTTCTTCGGCCTGGCCCTGCTGATCGTCCCGGCGCTGCTGCTAGGCTCACAGCGTCACCGGCTCGCCGATGCGGCGACCAGTTCCGGGTGATCCAAACCGAGCGTCTGCTGCTGCGACGCTGGCGCACGTCCGACCGCGCGCCATTCGCCCGACTGAATGCCGATCCTGCCGTCACCGAACACCTGCTTGGCCCGATGTCACCGGACGCCTCGGATGCCTTCGTGGACCGGATCGAAGCGCACTGGGATCAACGCGGCTGGGGTCTGTGGGCCGTCGAGGTGCCCGCTGTTGCGCCATTCGTTGGCTACGTTGGGCTGTGGCCGGCCGATATCGTTCGGCCCGGGGGCGGTCGAGGTGGGGTGGCGCCTGGCGCGTGCCCACTGGGGGCACGGGTACGCGACCGAGGCGGCCCGCGCGGCGCTGAGGTTCGGCTTCGAGCGGTTGGGCCTCGCCGAGATCGTGTCATTCACGGTTCCCCAGAACGTTCGCTCGCGACGGGTGATGGAGCGCATC
>JADLBB010000289.1 GCA_020848055.1 Chloroflexota bacterium
CAACCGCGGCCGCCCTCACCGAACGGCGGCAACCACGCTGAACTCGTGCAAGCAGCCGAGCACTTCCTGCGGGCGTTCGACAACATGGAATGGGAGCCCTTCCACGCCGCGTGGTCCGCCTCCCCATCCGCGTTCTTTCCGTTTCGCGATACGCCTGAACGCGTCGACGGCGCCGCCGTCGCCACGCGGTTTCGGACGTTCTTCGACGAGATCAAGGCGACGCGGGAAGGGCCGCCGTACCTGCGACTCAGCCCCCTGAACGTCCGCGCCGAGGTGATGGGAGCAACCGGACTGGTCACCTTCATGTTGGGGCGACCGCCAGGCACCATCGGCAGGCGCACGCTGCTCTTCGTACGGGAGGGTGACCAATGGAAGCTGGCGCACCTTCACGCGTCCAACATGGAGCCGACGGCACGGTGACCGGCGGGGTGAGCCCGGGGCCGAGGTCCTGGTTCTATTCGAGGCAGGTGGCTGATATACTGCCCGGCCGAGGCGGCAACAATTCGATCGTCCCGTCATGGCAGCGAAGAAAGGGATCGACCCGGTGACCAGCTACCTGCTCCGGAACGCCGTCATCTTCGACGGCACCAGTCCGGACCTGACCGAGGGCGACGTCGCGATCGAGGGCGGCCGAATCGTCGATATCGGTCCCCGCCTGTCGGCGGCCGGTGCCACGACGATCGATCTCGCCGGACAGACCCTGATGCCCGGCATCATCGATGCCCACGTCCACGTGTATGCCTCGGAGCTGAATCTGACCAGCAACATGCGCCGGCCATGGACCTACCTGGCTCAGTACGCGCATGGCTTCCTGAACCACATGCTGAGCTACGGCGTGACGTCGATCCGAGACGTTGGCGGTGGCGACTACGGGCTGGCGCAGGCGCTGGCCAACGGGCTGGTCACGGGACCACGGCTGTTCTACGGCGGTCGGCTGCTCTCGACCACCGGAGGGCATGCGGACTGGCGTCCCGGGCAGGAGGATGACCACGATCACCTGCTCTGCAACTGCAGCGCCATCGACCAGAAGATGGCCGTGCTGGCCGATGGCCCGGACGCGGTGCTCCGCGCGGTGCGCGACGAACTCCGGCGCGGCGCCGACCACATCAAGATCGTGGCCTCCGGGGGTGTCGCCTCGCCGAACGACCCGGTCGACAACCTCCAGTTCACCGAGGACGAGATCCGCACGATCTGCGACGAGGTGAACCGCCACGGCCGGTACGTCGCGGCGCATTGCCACCCGGCCGCCGCCATCGAACGGAGTGTCCGGCTGGGCGTTCGCACCATCGAGCACGGCACGCTCATCGACGACGCCACCGCGCGCTACGTGGCCGAGCGAGGGGCCTACCTGGTGCCGACCATGGCGGTGATCTACGCGCTCCATGAGGATGGCGCGGCATACGGCCTGCCAGCGGCGAGCGTCCGAAAGATCGGAGAGGTGATCGGTCACGCGCAGGGCGGCATGGAACGGATGAAGGCGGCCGGCTGCAAGATTGGATTTGGCACCGACTTGCTCGGCCCCCAGCACACCCGTCACGGCACCGAGTTCACCTTGCGCAAGGACGTCTTCACGCCCCTCGAGATCCTCCGGCAGGCCACCTCGATGAACGCCGAGATTCTCGGTCGGAGCGGCGAGATCGGCTGCATCCGGGTCGGCGCCCGGGCCGACCTGATCGCCGTCCGGGGCAATCCGCTGGCCGACGTCGAGCTGTTGGGCGCGCAGGGCCGGAATCTCTCCCTGATCATGCGCGACGGCGTCGCGCACAAGGACGAGAACCGATGAACGACACCAACGCCAGCCAGTCCCTTGGATCCTTGACGCTGCGCGACGGGCGCCGGCTGGCCTACGCGGAAGTCGGCGACCCGCACGGTAAGCCGCTCCTGCTGCTCACCGGCACCGGGACCGGGCGGTCCCAGGCGTATTGGTTCGACGACGCCGCACGCGTGGCGGGGGTCCGCCTGATCGTCACCGATCGCCCCGGGTACGGACATTCCGATCCGCGCCCCGACCTCACGTTCCTCAACCACGTCGACGATGTTCGGGAGCTGCTCGACCACCTGGGGCTGACCCGAGTGAGCGTCGCCGGCATGTCCGGCGGCGGCGGCTATGCCCTGGCGTGCGGCTACCGCCTCGCCGACCGGATCGAGCGGGTGGTCATGATCTGCGGGATGGTCCCGGCACCACGGGAGCTGATCGCCAAGATGTCGTCATCCGTCCGGCTGACTTTCTGGCTGATGCGGCATCTGCCGCGCCTGGCAGTGGCGATGATGGAGCGCGCCCAGCGGGCGCTAGGCGACCCGGACAGCGCCACCTTGCAGCGCCAGATCAAACGGAGGCCCGAGGCGGACCGCCGCCTCCTGGAGCGCCGCGAGATGCGCGAGTTGTCCTTCGGCCCTCCGGCCCGCGACGCACTCCGTCAGGGCATGGGCATCTTCGTCCACGAGATGGGCCTGTACGGCCGCCCACTGGGGTTCGAGCTGTCGCAGGTCAAGGTGCCGGTGCGGGTGTGGCACGGACAGCAGGATGCCAACGTGCCAGTCGACATCGCGCGTTACGTGGCCGCGCAGGTTCCGGGAGCGGAACTGCACATTGAACCCGAGGCGGGTCATCTCATCGGGTTCGCGGATCCTGCCGGCCTGATGCGACAGGTGATGGCGGCCTGACCGTTACCCACCGAGGCGTCGACCGCGACTGGCGGACCCTCGATCTCATAGCCGACCCCGACCCCGCCCCCCATGGAGGACCGGCCCTTCTCGCGCAGAGGGCAGGTCGTCCTGACGCTCGGGGTGACTATCATGCTGATCGCGTCCGTCAGACTGGCCCTTTACGATCGCACGGAGGATTCGATGACAAGGTTGACCTTGGCGACGGCGGTTCTCCTCTTTGCCGGGCTCAGCGGTCTCGGGCAGACCGCGGCAGGCCAGGAAAAGTCCCAACCCGAACTGAGAAGGCCGTTCATTGGTAGCTGGCGGCTGGTGTCCATCGAGGGCGGCAACGACCCGGTGACCCGGGGGCCCAAGCCCACGGGGATCATCATGTACGACGAACGCGGCAATATGGCCGTCCAGATCCAGCCGGATCGGCAACGGCCGACGTACACCGGGACACCGAGCGTCGACCAGATGGCCGAGCGGATGCGGGGGTACGTGGCATATTTCGGCACCTACGCGGTCGACGTCAACGCGGGCATCGTCACGCACCATCGACAGGGGATGCTGGATTCGGGCGCAGTCGACTTCGTCCGCAAGTTCGAGTTCTCGCAGGACGGCAACCGCATCACCCTGACACCGGTCGGTGGCAGCGGCCCGCCGACCCGCCTGACCTGGGAGCGCGTGCGGTAGGCGCACGAGCGCGTACGGGGTTCGAGCCAACGCTGGAGCAGCGCGGAATGACTACCTTGAACCGCCGCGACTTTGCGGCAATCGGGCTTTCGACGTTCGTCGTCGGCCATGCCCGGGTCACCGGGCACGTTCGTTCGGACAGGGCCGACATCATCGTTCGGCCGATAACGCCCAAAGATATCGAAGCCGTCAGTCGCCTCGTCGACGCCGAGTATGACAACGAGACCGACCGCGCCAGCAGCCTGCACGCGATCAATCGGGGATTGCACCTGTCGGCAGGGCGGAGCGACGGCTGGGGCGCCACGCTGGTGGCCGAGCGGGACGGCGTCGTGGTCGGGGTCGGGTCATCCCGGTCACTCGCGCTGGGTCGGAGCGCTCGAACCCATGTGATCGTCGCGCCGGCGCACCGGCGGCGTGGGACCGGCACCCGCCTCTATCGCGAGATCACGCCACTCGTCCGGGCCCGCGGCAGGACCCCGGTCGCGTCGATCGCGGCGCGCGAGGGCGGCGCGTTCCTCTTCGCCTCGGCCTGCGGCATGCGGCCGCTGATGCGGTCGCGCCAGCTGACCCTCGACCTCGCCTCCTGGACGGTCGACCTCTGGTGCCAGCACGCCGTCCGCCTGCCAAGCCCCTACCGGATCGTCCCCAGCTCGCAGGTCGAACCGGACGTGTTCTTCGGCGCGCTCGGGGCGGCCTATCATTACATGCACGAGCGGTGGTCGGACATCCAGGTCGAGACGCCGGCTCAGTATCGGGCCACCTGGTCGGGGCGCGTCACCGACGGCTCCGGGGTGGTCGCCCTCGAGGGCGAGCGGGCGGTCGGAGTCGGCACCTACTTCGTCAACCGCGGCGTCGACCGCGGGGTCGTCGTCTTCCCCACCGGCGTCTGCGGCGCGCTGCCGTCGCTCGACCACGAGCGCACCCTGACCGCCCGGTTGCTCGCCGATCGGCTCCTCGCCGCCCGCGCGGCCGGCAGCCGCCAGGCCATCCTCGAGTTCGACGACGACGATGGCCGACTTTTGTCCTTGATTGCCAGCATCCCCGTGGCGAGTATCAATGAGTCGTTCACGCTGACGGCGGGGCCAACCAGCCA
>JADLBB010000290.1 GCA_020848055.1 Chloroflexota bacterium
CAGCCTAGGCGCGGACCTCCTGTCGCAGGAAGACGAGGTACGAGCCGGCGAAGCAGATGACCATCGCGGCCAGCAGGCCCACGACCTGGGGCCAGATGATCAGCAGGCTCTGGTCGATCGACAGCTGCGTCGGGATCTGCTGCTGGAGCTGGATCGCCTGGCCCAGGGTCGGGATCGACACGGCGGTCGAGCCCGGGTTCAACAGCCCAAGGGTCGCCTGGGTGTAGACCGTGCCCGGGTTGATGACGCTGAGCATCTGCTGCAGGCGGGCCTGGTCGAAGGCGGCCTCGATGCCGGTCGTCGGATCGGCGCCGAAGAAGCCGGCGATGATCCGCGCCAGCATGACCCCGAACAGGCTCAGCCCGAGCCACAGTCCGAGCGCGATGAGCGCCGATGTCGCCGCGCGCCGCACGAGCACCGAACACAGCATGGCGATCGCCAGCCACAGGCCGATGTAGACGATGGTCACGACCACCCACACCGCCAGGCGCGCGACCTCGGGCACGGTCGGCACGATGCCGAGCCGCACGATGCCGATGCCGGACACGACCAGCATGGTGGCCACCACCGCCAGCGCGATCGCCGCCAGCCCGGCCACGAACTTGCCGTTGATCAGGTCGTCGCGGTAGATCGGGTGCGACAGCAGGCGCGCCAGCGTGCCCTGGGCGCGCTCGCCGTTGATGGCGTCGAACCCGAAGGCGATGCCCAGCAGCGGCGCCAGGAAGCCGACCAGGCCCACGAACGAGGGCACCGTGTCGCCCTGCAGGGTGAACAGGGCCAGGAACAGGGCCGCGGCACCGCTGGCCTGCTCGGCAGCGGTGCGAATCGTCTGTGCCGCGGCGTAGACCGGCACGATGGCAGCCAGGGCCAGCATGAGCATCAGGATCACGAAGCGCAGGCTGGTCAGCGTCTCGGCCAGCTCCTTGCCGGCCACGACCATCCAGCCCGGGCGCCGGCGGGCCGTCCAGCGCACCTCGCCCGTGGCCGGCATGGCGTCAGGCAGCGCGGTCATCGGTCCCCTCCTCGGTCGCGGCCTTGACGATCACGCCGTACGCCGCCTCCAGGTCGAGCGTCTCGTCACCGGCCTGTCTCGCCAGGTCGTGCGGGGTGCCCTCGGCCAGCAGGTGACCCTGCCAGAAGATGCCGACCCGGTCGCACAGGCGCTGCACCTGCGACAGCAGATGGCTCGACAGTAGCACGCCGACGCCACGCTCGGCGACGAGGGCACGGATGAGCGCCAGCAGCTCGACCACGCCGGCGGGGTCGATCGAGGTGGTCGGCTCGTCGAGGATGAGCAGCGCCGGATCCTTGACCAGCGCATCGGCGATGCCGAGGCGCTGGAGCATGCCGCGCGAGTAGCCACCGGTCGGCCGGTCCGCTGCCCTGGTCAGCCCGACCTGCTCGAGCAGCTCACTGATGAGCGTCTCGGCAACGGCCGGATCCAGCCCGTTGAGGTCAGCGGTGTAGCGCAGGTTCTCGCGCCCGGTCAGGCGGCCGTAGAAGCCGACCGCGTCGGGCAGGTAGCCGACTCGCCGCTTGACGTCGAGCGCCTGGTGGGCCGGGTCGAGGTCGAGCACGCGGGCCGTGCCCTCGGTCGGCTCGGTCAGGCCCAGCAGCATGAGGATCGTCGTGGTCTTGCCCGCGCCGTTTGGCCCGAGCAGCCCATAGATCTCGCCGGGCATGACGCGCAGGTCCAAACCGTCGACGGCAACGATCTCGCCGTAGCGCTTGGTGAGTCCCTTCGTCTCGACCAACGCCGATGGCGTCGGGGTCATCGGCGTCACCGTCGGCCGTAGCGACGGAAGACCCAGCCCAGGCCGACGATGGTCACGATGATCAGCCCGATGCCGACGAAGCCCCAGATCGGCGGCGTTTCGACGGTCACCCGGATCTGGATCGACTCGTTGACGCCCTCGCCCGCCACCTGCAGCGTGACGACGTAGTCGCCGGCCACGGCATTGCCCGATGGCGTGATCGAGGCCGTGGCCTCGGCCTGGCCCTGCGGCGCGAGCTGGTCGATGGTGGCCGGGTCGAACGTCACCGTCCAGTCGCTGGGCTGCGTGCTGGTCAGCGTCAGCCCGTCGAGCCCGGCGGTCCCGGTGTTGACGACCTGGATCGGCAGTGCACGGGTCGCGCCGGCGTTGGCCGTCGTGTTGAGCCGCTGGTCGGCGGTGGTGAACTCGATCGCGATGCGCCCCGTGACGGCGGCCACGAGGTCGAGCGAGGCGGTCTGGTCGCCGGCAACGGCCTGGACCTGGACCTGGTACTGGCCCTCGTTGGCCTGCGACGGCGGCGTGGCCTTGACCGTCAGCGACTTGTTGCCGCGCGCGTCGATCGTGACGCTGGTCGCGTCGGTCTCGCCCACCGGCTCGACCGTGACGGTCCAGCCCCGCGGGCCGACGGCGGACAGGTCGAAGGTCAACTGCTGCGGCGTGTCGTTGTCGAGCGTCACGTTGTAGGAGAAGGTGTCGTCGGCGGTCGCCTGGCGTGCCGGAACATCGGTGGTGAGCTTCACGCTGCCCTCGCCGGCCGGCACCACCACGACGTCGATCCCGAGGCGCACGGACTCGCCGCCGGCGGTGCCGACCACGGTCAGGTGCTGCGTGCCGCCGCTGGCCGAGTCGGGGACGTCGACGTCGAGGGTCAGGGCGGGCGGCTCGTCCGGTGAGGCAAACACGCTGGCGACTTCGTGACCGCCGCCGCGCAGGGTCGTTGTCCAGCCGTCGGGCACGCCGTCAACCGAGATGTCCACGCGGACGGCCGCATCGGCAGTCACGGCCAGGTCGAAACTGGCGGTGGAACCCGGCTGCACCCGCACCGAGGGATACGGCGTGGTGATGGTCAATCCCTCCTGCGCGGCGACCGGCATGGCCAGCAGCGGCGCGCAGAACAGGGCGATGGCAAGCGAAGCGGCGAGCGGACGTGGCAGCGCCCTGCCCGCCGAACGCGCAGGCTCGGATGGCTCCATGTCTCCTCCGGAAAATCAGATCCGCAACGATAGCGTCTTCGGCTCGAACCTACCGAGCCAGCCTGAACGATCGGTTGACCCGATGTAAAAGGTCCTTAACCAGTTTCGGCAACGGCGCCGGGAACGGCGTCCGCGACCGGTTCGAGAGGCTCCCCACCGATGAGCTCGAGCAGGGGTCGCCAGGTGGCCGCCACGATGGCCACGAACGGCACGACCAGGAACATGCCCAGGATACCGGCCACGTCGCCGCCGGCCGGGATGGCGAGCAGGATTATCGCCGGGTGCAGGCTGAAGGTCTTGCCGTACACCAGCGGCGTGACCAGGTTGCCCTGCACCAGGTTGAAGACGATCGTCCAGGCCATCATGACCATGGGCGATGCGCGGTGGCCTGCCCACCACCGCGCGCGCTACAATGGCGATCAGCAACTTACTGACCGCGGAAGCCGACTCATGGGCCACGCCCATTGACGCGCGGCCGGTCAACTCGATCGACGACCCCCGGACCTGATCGGACCGGAAGGTCGGACGAAAGGAGACGACCGATGACCACCGCCCAGCTTCGCAAGACCGCCATCCGGATCGAAGCCGCCCGTCACAACCTGCCGACCGCCGCCCTGTACGAGGCCGCCATCCGCGACCGGGAGGGCGTCACCTCGGCCCATGGACCTCTCGTGGTGCGCACCGGGACCCACACCGGGCGTTCGCCCAAGGACAAGTTCGTGGTGCGCGCGCCGGGCAGCGAGGCCAAGGTGTGGTGGGGCAGCGTCAACCAGCCGCTCGACGAGGCGCATTACGACCGGCTGCGCAGCCGGCTGCTGGCGTACGTCGCCGAGCGCCCGCTGTACAGCCAGGACCTCTACATCGGGGCCGACCCGGCCCACCGGCGCTCGCTGCGCGTCCACACCGAGACGGCGTGGGCCAGCATCTTCGCGCGCAACCTGTTCCGCGATCCCCCCGCCACCGACCTGGCCGGCTTCGTTCCAAACTTCACCATCATCGACGTGCCCTCCTTCCGCGCCGATCCGGCGACCGAGGGAGTCCGCTCCGAGACGGCCATCCTGCTGCACCTCGACCGCATGGAGATCATCATCGTCGGCACCGAGTACGCCGGCGAGATCAAGAAGTCGGCGTTCAGCGTGATGAACTACCTGATGCCCGACGAGGGCGTGCTGCCAATGCACTCGTCGGTCAACGTCGGGGCCGACGGGCGGTCGGCGGTGTTCTTCGGCCTGTCGGGCACCGGCAAGACGACCCTGTCGGCGGACCCGGAACGCGCGCTCATCGGCGACGACGAGCACGGCTGGGGCCCGGACGGCCTGTTCAACTTCGAGGGCGGCTGCTACGCCAAGACCATCCGCCTGTCGCCGATGTACGAGCCGGACATCTTCGCCACCACCCGCCGCTTCGGCACCATCCTGGAGAACGTCGATCTCGACGAGGCGACGCGCGAGCTGGACCTCGACTCCGAGCGGTTCACCGAGAACACCCGGGGCGCCTACCCACTCGAGTTCATCGGCAACGCGGACCCGACCGGCATCACCAGCCACCCGAGCAACGTGATCCTGCTGACCGCCGATGCGTTCGGGGTCCTGCCCCCGATCTCGCGCCTGACCCGCGACCAGGCCCAGTACCACTTCGTCAGCGGCTACACCGCCAAGCTGGCCGGCACCGAGGTGGGGGTGACGGAGCCGCAGGCCACCTTCTCGGCCGGATTCGGGGCACCCTTCCTGCCGCGTCACCCCGGCGTCTACGCGCGCATGCTGGCCGAGCGGCTGGAGCAGCACGACGCCGACTGCTGGCTGGTGAACACTGGCTGGACGGGCGGCCCGGTCGGCGTCGGCCACCGCATGGCCATCGACGCCACGCGCAACATGGTCCGCGCCGCCCTCAACGGCCAGCTGCGCGATGTCGAGTTCGTCGTCGACCCGGTGTTCGGGGTGGAGGTCCCCACCTCGGTCCCCGGCGTGCCGTCGGAGGTCCTGCAACCGCGCGGCACGTGGTCGGACTCCGCGGAATACGACGCCAAGGCGCGCCAGCTGGCCGCGATGTTCACCGACAACTTCAGGGCCTATGCCGACGGCGTATCGGAGGGCGCCCGCGGGGCCGGGCCGAAGGTCGACTAGGGCCGACTAGGGCCATATACTCGTCGCACCATGGCCCGCGGCGCACTCGGGTGACCCACGCGGCGCCGACGAACGAGGTCGTCGGCCGTGGCCCCGCGATCTCGGCCGTCCGGAGCTGGTACGACGCTCGCCGGCCGGTCATGCTCGTCATCGACGGACCTGCGGGCCTGGGCAAGACCACGGTCTGGCGCGTCGCCGTCGCCGAACTCGAACGTGCCGGGGCACGCGTCCTGGCCAGCGAGCCCACCGAGGCCGAGTCGCGCCTGTCGTTCCTGGGCCTTGCCGACCTGCTGGCGCCCGACTACGACGCCATCGCGGCGCTGCTCCCCCCTCCGCAGGCGGTCGCCCTGGCGCTGGCGCTGCGGTTGGAGGAGGGCCGTGGCCGGATCCTGGACGAGACCGCGGTCGCGCGCGGTGCGCTGGCGGCGACCCGGCTGTTGGCACGCCAACATGGCAGCCTGGTGCTGGCCATCGACGACCTGCGCTGGCTGGATCCACCCACCCTGGCGGTGATCACATACATCGCGCGCCACGTCGAGACGGACGACGGCATCAGGATCCTCGGCACCCACCGCATCGACGAGCCCGACCCTCCGGGGCTCGACCGAATCGCGGCGGTCGATCGCCTCGCGCTCGAACCCATCAGCGTCGGCGGCATACACCGCATCGTGCGTCTGCACACCGGGATCGTGCTTCCGCGCCCGCGCCTGCTGGAGGTGCACGAGATGGCGTCGGGCAATCCACTGCATGCCATCGAGCTGGTGCGATCGACCGAGCCGGGTCAACCGATGCGCGGCCGTTCCCTGGCGCGGCTGTTCGCGGCGCGCGTCGGCGCGCTGCCGGCCGAATCGGCGCGGGCCATGCTCATGATGGCAGCGTCCGCCGATCGCTCGCTGGATCGGCTGGACAGGGCCTGGCGAGCGTCCCGCCCAGATGGCTCCGACTCGCTTGGCGCTGCCATCGGGCTGGCAATCGAAGCCGGACTGGTCGTGATGGAGGGCGGTCGCCTGCGCCCGGTACATCCCCTCGTCGCGCACGTCACCTACGAGGAGGCCGAACCCCAGCTACGACGCGCGACGCATCGCGCGCTGGCCGCCACCTCCGCCGATGCCGAGGAGCGAGCCCTTCACCTGGGACGATCGGTGGACGAGCCCAATGCAGCCATAGCCGACCAGATGGAGGCGGCGGCCGAAGAGCGCGGGCACGGGCTGCGAGCTGCGCGGGCCGCCATGTTCGAGCATGCGGCGCGCATCACGCCACCGGGCAATCGCGAGGTGGCCGGACGGCGCTGGCTGGCCTCGGCCGCCGCATGGCTCGAGGCCGGCGACACGCGCCGGGTCCGATCCCTGCTGGAGCCGATGATCGCCGCCTGGCCGCCGGGACCGCAGCGCGCCGAGGCCCGCTGGCGCCTGGGTACCGCGCTGGACGAGACGGGCCTCTGGCCCGAGGCGACCGCCCTGTGGCGTGCGGCGCTCGACGACACCACCGACCCCGCACTCCGCTCTCCGATCATGTGCAGCATGGCGATCACGGCCCTGTACACGGCCTCGGGCACGGAGGCGCTCGACCTGACCGAGGTCGCCGTCGAGGAGGCGGAGCGATCGGCGGACCCGGGCGCGATCGCGCGTGCCCTCGCCGTGCGGGCATTCATCCTCGTCATGGCTGGCCGCGACGATGGCGCGCCACTTATGAACCGCGCGCTGTCCCTCGAGGCCGCCCTCGACCGAGACCTCGGCGACTGGTCTCCCACCGCGCTGTCCGCCGAATGCGCCAGGCACGCCGGCGACGTCGCGACTGCGCTGTCCCGGTACGCGGTGGTCCTGCAGCGCGCCACCGCCCGGGGCGACGCCAATCTCGAGCAGTGGGCCGCCTATGGACTGGCATCGGCCGCCATCGTGAGCGGCTACCTCGAGCGTGCGACCGAGATGGCCGACCTGGTGCTGGACATAGCCGACCAGACCGATGTCATGCGCATCCCGGCGCGCGTCCTGCGAGCCCACGTCGGAGCTTATCGCGGCGAGCTCGAGCGGGCGCGCGACATGCTTGTCGAGGCCACCGCCATGGCGCGCGCCGGGGACGAGGTCACCCACCTGCACAGCGCGCTCGTCGTGAAGGGCGCGCTGGAGACGTGCTCGGGCGACGATCGCGCGGCCGCTGCGGCCTACCGCGAGGCGTCGGTGCTGGCCGATCGCATGGGACTGGCTCACGCGGCCCGGCTGCGAGCCCTGCTGCTGGAGGTCGAGGCCGCCGCGGGGGCCCACGAGCTGCGCCAGGCCGGCGACGCGCTCGACACGTTCGACCGGCTGGTCGGGCCGGAACCACCGGGCTGGTCCGTGCCGCTGCGCCGCAGGGCGGTGGCAGCGCGGCTGGCGGCGTCCGACAACCTGGAGGCGGCGCGCATCGAGCTCGAGGCGGCCGCGGCAGATGAAGCGGCCCTCGCGCCCGACGTCGCGCGCGCCCTGCTGGCCCTGGCGGGGGTGCTGCGTCGCCAGCGCCGGTACCGCGATTCACGCGCCGCGGCCGAAAGGGCACGGCTGCTTTTCGACGAGTTGGGGATGATGCCGTTCGTTGAGGCCGCGCAGCGAGAGGCGGCCAGGACGCCCGGGCGGCGCGCGGGTGGCGAGGGCGAACTGAGCCCGGCCGAGTCCCGCGTCGCCGAGCTGGTGGCGGCGGGCCTCACCAACCGCGACGTCGCCGAGGAACTGGTGTTGAGCGTCAAGACCGTCGAGGTGACGCTCACGCGGGTTTACGGCAAGCTGGGGCTCAGGTCACGTGCCGAGCTGGCCGCCCGCTTCCGCGATCGCGAGATCGAGACGATTGTGTAGGGGAATCCCAGTAGCCAACCCGATGCCCGCGCGCCCAGGATCGAGCCGTGACGAGTTTCGTGCTCGAGACATATGTCCCCGACGGCAGCCGCGATCGCTTCGCCGATGACGTGGATGGCCTGCGACGGGCGGCCAACTCAACCGGTGCGACGGGCAAGGTGCGTCACCTGGCCTCCTACCTCGTCCCGGCTGACGAGATGGCCTTTCACCTCGTCGATGCCGGCAGCGTGACCGACGTGGAGCGCGTGGCGAACCAGGCCGGGATCGAGGCGGAGAGGATCGCTGAAGCGACTACAGGAGGTGCCAAGTGAGACTGAACCATGGACCACGCGCGGTCGCGCCGCTGCTTTCCCTGGTGCTGGGGGTGGCGTTGGTCGCCTGCAGCAGTTCAAACGGCAGCCCATCGGCCGGCGCGAGTACCGGAGGGAACGGGGCCAGCCAGGGCGCGGCGGCCTCACAGGGCGGAAACGGCGGCAATGGCGGCGCATCGGCGCAGCCGAGCTCCGGCGGCAATGGCAATGGCGGCGCATCGGCGCAACCGAGCTCCGGCGGTAATGGCGGACCCGATGACGCGGTCGCCGTCGGCGAGCAGCTCGTTCCGCCCAACTCGACCGAGACGTCCAGGACGATCATGGGCAACTACTGGTACGTCATGTACGAGTCGACCGATTCGCCGGACAGCCTCAAGAGCTTCTACGAGAGCAGGGTCCCGGCCGTCGGCTTGATGATCATCTCGACGACGTCCTCGGCTGGCAGCCACTCGATGCTCATCGCCCGCGACGAGACGGGCGACTTCGGAGGATCGGTGTTGATGAGCCCGTCGGCATCCGGCTCGGGCAGCATGGTGATCGTCGCCGTCGGCAGTAGCAACTAGCCGCGAACAGGGTTGATTGATACGGCTTTCGCCATCTAAACTGGGAGGGTGACGAACGCCACCGATGATCGCGGGTCCGCCATGCGGACCCGCGATCGCATCCTGCGCAGGCTGCGAGCCAGCGGGCGACCGATGGGGGTCGATGAGCTTGCGGCCGGCGTCGGCCGCTTCCCGACCACCGTACGGGCCCACCTCGAGCGCCTGGTGGAGGCGGGCATGGTGACGCGCTCGGCGGCACCGCCTTCCGGGCGCGGCCGGCCCCCGGTACGCTACACGGCCGACCGCGAGGCAACGGCAGCCGCCGAGGACGCCAGGCCGTACGCCAGGCTGGCAGCCGCGCTCGCCGCGCAGCTGGCGGCGCTGCCCGACCCCGCGGCCGCGGCTGGCGAGGCCGGCGCGCGCTGGGGTCGAGCCATCGCGGCGGAACTGCCGCCGGCGAAGGGTCGGTCAAGGGCCGTCGCATCCATGGTCGCCATCCTCAACTCGGCCGGCTTCGAGGCCGAGGCCCATCCCGGCGCATCAGGGGAGATCCGGCTGCAGGGGTGCCCGTTCGGCCAGTTGAACGTGGGCCGCGAGTCTGTGGTCTGCTCGGTGCACCTGGGCCTGATGCAGGGGGCCATGCTCGGGCTGGGTGCGCCGGCGGCGGGGATCGATCTTGAGCCATTCGTCGAGCCCGGGCTGTGCGTGGCCCGCATCGGCTTCGACACCGCGGTCTGAGCGATCCATGCCCGCTCCAGCCGGGCGAGCCGGCACGGCCCAGCCGCTCCCGCCGCACGCCATCCTGGTCGCGATCAGCGGGCTGTCCCTGCTTGCCGGCCTGACCGGCGCCCTTGTGCTGCTGGGCGTGCCAATGCCCGCGCACGCCGACGGGCTGGGAGCACGCCACGGGGTGCTCATGGCGCTCGGCTTCCTCGGGACGCTCATCGCCCTGGAGCGAGCCGTGGCCCTCGATCGCGCCTGGGGCTTCATCTCGCCATTGGCGTCCGGGCTGGGCGCCATCGGCCTGGTCATTGGCCTGCCGCAGCCGGTTTCGCTCGGACTGATCGCGGTCGGAGCCGCCGGATTCGTGGCCATGTACATCGCCTTCGACCGGATCGAACGGTCGCTGCACACCAGCGTCCAGGCCGTCGGCGCGATCGCCTGGCTGGTGGCGAGCATCCTGCTGCTGGCAGGCTGGTCGCCCGCCCGCGTGATCGCGTGGCTGGCCGCGTTCCTGGTCATGACCATCGTCGGCGAGAGGCTGGAACTGTCGCGCCTGGGCAGCATCGGCGGCCCGGCGCGCATCGGGCTGGTGGCCGCCGCCGCCGTCTTCTGCGGCGGCGTGGCGCTGACCTTGGCCCTTCCCGACTGGGGCACCAGGCTCGCGGGCGTCGGACTGGTGGCCATGGCGGCCTGGTTGAGCCGGTACGACCTGGCCCGTCGCACTGTGCGCATGTCCGGGTTGACGCGATTCGTGGCGCTCGCTCTGCTGGCCGGCTTCGCCTGGCTGGCCGTCACCGGGCTGGCGTGGATCGGCTTCGGGGCCACCAGCTCAGGACCGGCGTACGATGCGTCACTGCATGCGGTCTTCCTCGGCTTCGTCATCTCCATGGTCTTCGGGCACGCGCCGATCATCCTGCCCGCCGTCATGCGCCGCCCGCTGCCGTATCACCCGCGCTTCTACGCGCACCTGGCGCTCCTCCACCTCGGCCTGCTGGTGCGCATCGTCGGGGGCGACCTGGCCGGTCTCGAGGCGCCATTCGTCATCGGCGGGGTCATCAACGTGATCGCGCTGCTTGTCTTCGCAGCCTCCTCGGCCACCGCGGTCGCGTTCGGCCGCCGGTCGGCGGCAGCCGCGGGCCGTCAGCCGGCCCTGGCGGATCGCCCATGAGCGTGCACCTGCAGCGCGCCTACAGCGACCCGACGCCTGACGACGGATACCGCGTGCTGGTCGACCGCGTCTGGCCGCGCGGGCGAACGAAGGAGCAGCTGCGCCTGGACCGATGGGCGCGAGAGGTGGGTCCCAGCACCGATCTGCGCAAGTGGTTCGGCCATGATCCCGCCCGCTGGGACGAGTTCCGGCGCCGCTACCTGGCCGAACTGGAGGGCCCGGTCCAAGCCGCGATCATCGCCGAGCTGGTGGCTGTCGCGCGGTCGGGGACGTTGACCATCGTGTTCGGCGCACGGGACGCCGAGCACAGCCAGGCGCGAGTCGTCGCCGATCTCGTCGCCCAAGAGGCGGACCTGCCCCGCGCCTGAGGGACGGACCGCAGCTCAGGACCCGGCGTCGGGCCCCGCGCCGAAGAACAGGTCGAACCACTGCCGCAGCAGCGGTGCCGGCGCTGCCTGCGCCGGGTCGAGTGACTCCGGCAGCGGGGCCTCGGCACCGTCCGGGATGATCAGCACGCGCTCGCCCGGCGCGCCCACGTTGCTCAACCTGCGCGCCTCGGCGCTCACGTACGCGTCGCTGTTCAGGTAGTCGAGCTGCGCCTGGAGCGCCGCGTTCTCCGCCTCGACCCGAGCGATCTGGGCCTCGATGTCCGCCGCGCGCTGGCCGATCTCCCAGTTGGCGTACACCTGGCGGCCGAACTGGAACGCCAGCAGCGCACCCACGATCAGCAGGGCCCCGAGCCACAGCATGCCGAGGCGTGACCCCGGCAGGCGCAGCCCACGGCGGCGGGCGGCCGGCGCGGGCGGCTTGGCGGAGGCATCCAGGCGTGCGGCGGTCATGTCGCCGCAGAGTCTACCGGCTCGGCGCGCGTTGCGACACGCGAGGTGTCGCAACCGCTGCGGAGGATTCGAACACCTGTGCTATCGTCCCATACCGAACAGCCGTTCGATTCACCCATGGAGGACCGATGCTGACCGCACCGCCGAGCAACGCCGACGAGGCGATCGCCGCCCTCCTCGCCAGCCCTGAGCTGGCACCGCTGATCGTGGCGCATCGCGAGATCGAGCCACGGGCACCGCGTCACGCGCCATGGCCCGACGGCATCGACCCGCGGCTGGTGGGCGCGCTGCGAGCGCGTGGCATCGAGGCGCCCTACGTCCACCAGGCCGCCGCCTTCGGCGCTGTCGCCGCCGGCCGCAACGCCGTCGTCGTCACGCCCACCGCGTCGGGCAAGACGCTGTGCTACAACCTGCCCGTCCTGGACGCCATCGCCAAGGACTCCGCCGCGCGCGCCCTGTACCTGTTTCCCACCAAGGCCCTCGCCGCCGATCAACTGGTCGAGCTGCGGGCACTGGCCGGCGCCGCCGAGCTCGGGCTCAAGACGCACACCTACGACGGCGACACGCCACCCAACGTGCGCAGCGTCGTCCGCGCCGCGGGCCAGGTCGTGATCACCAACCCGGACATGCTGCACGCGGCGATCCTGCCCCACCACACCAAGTGGTTCAAGCTGTTCGAGAACCTGCGCTACGTCGTCATCGACGAGCTGCACTCGTACCGTGGGTTGTTCGGCAGCCACGTCGCCAACGTCATCCGGCGCCTGCGCCGCATCTGCGCCCACTACGGCGCCGATCCGATCTTCATCTGCGCCAGCGCCACCATCGCCAATCCACGGGAACTGGCCGAGCGCGTCATCGAGGCGCCGGTCGAACTGATCGACGACAACGGCGCCCCGTCGGGTCGCCGGCACGTGCTGATCCTCAACCCGCCCATCGCCAACGAGCAGCTCGGCATCCGCGGCTCGGCGCTCCTGACCGGCCAGCGCCTGGCCGAGCGGCTCATCGGCGGCGGCGTGCAGACCATCGCGTTTGCCCGCTCGCGCACCAGCGTCGAGGTGCTGACCAGCTACCTGCGCGAGACGTTCGCTCCCCCGCCGGGGCATTCGCACACGATCCGCGGCTATCGCGGCGGCTACCTGCCCAACGAGCGCCACGAGATCGAGGCCGGGCTGCGCGACGGCCGGGTGCGCGGCGTGGTGGCGACCAACGCGCTCGAGCTCGGCATCGACATCGGCGGGCTGGACGCCGCCATCAGCATCGGCTACCCGGGCACCATCGCCAGCACGCAGCAGCAGATGGGACGCGCCGGCCGGCGCACCGGCACGAGCCTGTCGGCCCTGGTCTGCTCGTCTTCGCCGGTCGACCAGTTCCTGGCCGCGCACCCGCAGTACCTGTTCGACGCATCGCCCGAGCAGGGCCTGGTCAACCCCGACAACCTCTACATCCTGCTCAACCACCTGCGCGCCTCGACCTTCGAGCTGCCGATGCCGGCGGCCGAGTCCTTCGGGGTGGCCGAGACCCCGATGCTGCTCGACGTCCTGGCCGAGGACGGCTGGATCCGTCGCGCGGACGACGAGCGCTACTACTGGGCGCACGAGAACTTTCCGGCCAGCGACTTTTCCCTGCGCACCGGGGCGCCGGAGAACGTCGTGATCGTCGACGTCACCGGCGACCGCCACCGCGTCCTGGGCGAGGTGGACCTGTTCGCCGCTCCCCTGTTGGTGCACCCCAAGGCGATCTACATCCACCAGGGCGTCCAGTACCACGTCGACCGCCTCGACTGGGAGGAGCGCAAGGCCTTCGTCACCCGCACCGACGTCGACTACTACACCGATGCGGACCTTGGCATCACGCTCAAGGTGCTCGAGGTCTTCGAAGGGGCCGATGCGCCACCCGCCGGCCTTCGGCAGCGCGGCGAGGTCATGGTCGCGTGGAAGGTGACGATGTTCAAGAAGCTCAAGTACCACACCCACGAGAACGTTGGATGGGGCTCGATCGACCTGCCCGAGACCGAGATGCACACGACCGCCACCTGGCTCGTCCCGCCGGCCGACCTCGTCAACCGATACGACCGCGACACGCTCGACGGGGCGCTCATCGGCCTGGCGCGCCTGGCCCGTACGACCGGCGCGCTGCTGCTCATGAGCGACCCGCGCGACCTCGGCGTGCTGGCCCAGGTCCAGGCGCCGTTCACCGGGCGCCCGACGCTGTACCTGTACGACGCGACGCCCGGCGGGGTCGGCCTGGCCGAGCGCCTGTACGCCGTGGCCGATGAGTTGCTGCGAGCCTGCGGCGAGGCGGTCACGACCTGTCCCTGCGCCGATGGCTGCCCGGCCTGCGTCGGTCCGGCGATCGAGGTCGGCCCGCGCGGCAAGGCGGTCGTCGCCGAGCTGCTCGCGGCCATGACCTGACCGATGCTTCCGAAGCGAACGCTCGTCGAGCGCGTCGCCCACGCGCGCACCCGCGCGCCGGGCGCGCAGCGCCCGTCCCATGACGACCGCCTGGCCACCCTGGCCCGCTGGTTCAACGCCAGCACGACGACCGTCGAGGGCGGCGTGGCGCTCGTCATCGAGCGCTCCGTGCCCGTCGAGCACCGCGTCGCCGAAGCCCTCGCCCATCGCCCGGAGGCCGCGTACTTCGACACCGAGACAACCGGTCTGTCGACCGGCGCCGGCACCGTCATCTTCCTGGCCGGCGTCGCGCGCCTCGACGGCCATCGCGTGGCCGTCCGCCAGTACCTGCTGCCCGACTTCCCGTACGAGCCGGCGCTGCTGCGCGCGCTGGCCGCGGACCTCGCCACCGCTCCGCGCCTCGTCACCTACAACGGGCGCTCGTTCGATATGCCGATGCTCGTCGCGCGCCTGACCGTACACGGCCTGTTCCGGCTCCAGGCCGCGCTGCCCGCCGAACACGACGATCTCCTGCCCGACGCCAGGCGCCTGTTCCGGCGGCCGCTCGGCGGCGCGCGGCTGGCCGACGTCGAGGCCGGCGTCCTCGGCGTCCGCCGTGAGACCGACTGCCCGGGCAGCGAGGTGCCGGCGCGCTACCTCGGCTACCTGCGCGACTCGTCGCCCGACATCCTGGCCGAGGTGCTCGACCACAACTTCCAGGACGTCGTCAGCCTGGCGCTGCTCGAGGCCGAACTGCATCATCTGCGCGCCGGCGGCTGGCGGGAGGCTGCCGTGCTCGACGCGCGCGGCATGGCGCTCGAGCTGCTACGCGCCGGCGCCGTGGACGATGCGCTCGAGCTGGTCGCCTCGGCGCAGGCGGTGACGGCCGACCCGGCCGAGGCCAATGCCCTGCGCCGCGTCGCCTCCCGGCTGCTCATCGCCATCGGCCAGGTGGAGCGCGCCGAGGCGCTGTGGCGCGACGGGACGCGGCGAGCCTCGGTCGATGCGGCGACGGCGTGGATCGAGGTCGCCCGCATCCGCGAGCGACACCTCGGCGACCTGCGCGGGGCGATGGAGGCCGCCGCGGCCGCCTCGCGCGTCCTCGACATCGCGCTGGCCCTCGGCCGCGGCGGCTCGATGGCCGAGCTCGGACGCACCCGCCTCCTCGTCGAGCGCCGCCTGCGCCGCCTGCGCCGCTGGGTCG
>JADLBB010000291.1 GCA_020848055.1 Chloroflexota bacterium
CGAGGGGTCATCGCGTAACGGGTCCGCGCCGCTCCAGGTCGAGCAGGAAGCGCTTTGCGGCCACGCCGCCGCCGTAGCCGCCCAGCCCGCCGCCGGTCGCGATCACCCGGTGGCAGGGGATGATGATGGCCAGTCGGTTGGCTCCGTTCGCGCGGCCGACCGCCCGCCAGCCGGGCGCGGCGTCCACCGTGGTCGCCAAGTCCCGGTAAGAGAGCGTCTGGCCGTACGGGATGAGCCGCAGTTCGGCCCACACGCGCTCCTGGAACGGGCTGCCGGGCGCGTCGATCGGCAGGTCGAAGGTCCGACGCCGGCCGGCGAAATACTCGGCCAGCTGCGTCTCGGTGCATCGCAGCAGGGGCGAGTCTCCCTCCGCCGTTGGCCCGAACCGGCGCCTGACCGATGCGAGTTGCGCCGCCATCATCGCCCGGCTCGGAAACTCGGCCATCACGACGGCGCCTTCCGTGGCACCGATCGTCATCGGCCCGATCGGCGTGTCGATGGTGCGGATCGTCACGGTGGTGGCCTCGTCGGGGTGGCAGCGCAGGCAGGCTCGGTAGCCGGCCGCGCGGGCGGCGGCCGCATCGGCCATGAAAGTGACGTTGCGCAGGTACGGCTTGCGGACGCGGCACGACGGGCGGCAGTAGATGCCGGTCGTGCGAACCGCGACGACGAAGCGGCGGTCGTAGGCGGGGTCGGAGTTGGCGAAGGCTCGTTCGAACTCGGCCTGCTGCTCGGTGCTCATGTGTTTGGAACGCTCGGTTGGCTGCCGGCGTGAGGTGCTCGGGTCGTCCCTCCGCGCTTCGCGGCCCCTGTTTGTGCCCCGGAGGCACAAACGCGTTCTGGTGGCCTCGGCGTGTGCGGCCCAGGCACGCATCGGCGCACCAGTGGTCTGCGGTAGACCGCCTTGTGCCCGGGAGGCAAGTATCGGTGCCTAGCGGGCGAGGCTCGCCGGGTCGCTTGTGCGGGGGCGGCACAGGACCGACAAGGGACCGTGCTGCGTGGCCGATGCGTGCCACCCCCGCAACTCCTGCCGCAGAGTGGTTCACGCTGCCTCAGAGTGGGTCACGTTGTCGCAGATTCGGTCGCCCGCCGGGGAGATCCGCACCCGCGTCAGGCGTTGCCCGGTTGCTGGCGCAGGATCAGGTTGACGTTGAACGGGCTGCTGCCGAGCACGCGTCCCTCCGATCGCAGCTCAACCCGATGACGCCCGATCTCCTCGATGCGCAGGCCCTTGAGGTCGGCGACGATGTTCGCGCTGGTCGCGTTCGGCGGCACCTCGATCTGCAGGCGCGGACCGTCGTCCAGCGTGTCCTTGCCTGACGGCGCGACGACCTGGAGCTCGAGCTCGTGCGGACCCGGCGACGCCTCCAGGATGGCGACGATGAAACATCGGCCGTGGGCCGCCGGCAGGCGCATGACGTTGATCTGGCTGAACACGCCGACCGCGCTGATCTTGCCGTCCTGGGCCGTCAGCGCGTAGTCGCACAGCAGGAGCGTGTGGAGCGACAGCGCGTCAGTCATGCGACCAGTCTACGGGCTGTCGAAGGCCAGGCCGATACCGACCTCGGCCAGCTCGACCAGTGGAAGCGCAGTCGCCTCCTGGCGCGTGAACCAGGCGCAGGCGTCCGACGAGCCGCCGATCTCGTCGCGCAGCTCGCCACCGGTGACCCGAACGCGATAGATGATGCGGATGGCGTGGAAGTCGGTCTGCAGGCCGTCGGCCGGGTCGACAAACCGGCCCGACCACGAGTCGACGCCGGAGAGCGCCTCGACCTCACCGGTGAGCCCGGTCTCCTCGGCCAACTCCCGAATGGCGGCCGCGCGCGGGTCCTCGCCGAACTCGATGCCGCCGCCGGGCAGCGTCCACATCCCGTCCGAGCTCGCGGTCGCGCCCTGCGCGATCCGGGTCAGCAGGATCGCGCCGCCATCGGTGCACAGCGCGTAGGCCGAGACCCGCGTCACGCGCCGGACCGAATCAGTCACCTGATGGCGTACGCGTCGGCGCCCAGGAAGTGGATGCTCACGTATGGCTCGTCGCCGATGACGACCGAGTCGTGCCCGGGACCGATCTCGAACAGGTCGCCCGGGCCAACCTCGACGACCCGGCCATCGGTCATCTCGATTCGGTTGCGACCGGCCAGTACCAGTCCGAGATGGGCAACGTCGCACACGGCCTGGCCGAGGTCGGCACCAACGTGCTCCGACCAGCGCCAGCCAGGTTCATACTCGGCCCGACCGATGGTCAGGCCACCAGCACGGAGCAGATCGAACCTGCCCAGCGGGAAGTCGCGATGCTCGTCGGGGTCGTCGAAACGGCGGACGCGGGCAACGGATTCGCTCATCGGTCTCTACCTCCATCGGTCGTGTACAGGTCGGGATCCAGGAGCCAGGCGATCTCGCCGGTCCCGGGCTCGGGGACGCCGTAGAACTCCACGCAGGCCAGGCCGCCCTTTCGCATCCGGACCGATGCGGCGCCCGTCAGCTCGGCGATGGCGGACGACAGGTCGGGCTCATGGCCGACGAACATGACGCGCCGAGCCTCCGGATGGGCCGCAAGGGTGCGCGCGAATTCGGGCCAGTGTGCGCCGGGGCG
>JADLBB010000292.1 GCA_020848055.1 Chloroflexota bacterium
CGCGCCGCTGACTTCGTCGCCTCGCTGTCGGATGGCAGCCAGCAGGTCACCGTCGTCGGCTCGGGTGGCGTGCCATCGTCGCTCACCTCGCTGGCGACCTACGACGCGGTGGTGCTCGACAACGTATCGGCCGAGGCGCTGGGCCCGACGGCCATGGCGAGCCTGCAGGTCTACGTCCGCGACCTGGGCCGTGGGCTGGTCATGATCGGCGGCCGCGACAGCTTTGGTGCCGGCGGCTACCTCGACACCCCCATCGAGGAGACGATGCCGGTGTACATGAGCGTGCGGGACCGCGAGCGCTCGCCGGACGTGGCGATGGTCGCGGTGGTGGACAAGTCGGGCAGCATGGCCGACTGCCATTGCACCGGCGACAACCGGGACACCGCAACCTCCGGACAGCGCGGCTTCGAGAAGGTCGACATCGCGCGCGAGGCGATCCTGCGCGCCGCCGAGGCCCTTGCCCCGAACGACCAACTCGGGGTTGTCGCGTTCGACGAGAACGCCCATTGGGCCGTCCGCACCGCGCCGATCAACTTCGACGACCTGCAAGCCGGGCTGGGATTCCGTGCCGACGGGCAAACCAACATCTACGCCGGACTCAAGGCCGCGTATGACGACCTGGTCGACAATCCGGCCAAGCTGCGCCACATCATCCTGATCACCGATGGCTGGTCGCAGAGCGGCGCCTACGACGACCTGCTGCGCGACATGAAGCAGGCCGGCATCACCCTGTCCACCATCGGCACCGGCGGCGGATCGGCGCACATCCTCAAGCGCCTGGCCGAGGAGTCCGGCGGACGCTACTACGACGCCGCCGATGCGACGACGATCCCCGACATCTTCCTCAAGGAGACGATCCGCACTGCCGGCGAGCGGGTCGTGGAAGAGAAGTTCCAGCCGGTCCCCTCAGCCAGCTCGGAGATCCTCGACGGGCTCGACGCAGGACGCCTGCCCTCGCTGCTCGGCTACAACGCGACCACCGCCAAGGGCAGCGCCACCGTCTCGCTGCTGACCGACCGCGACGATCCGCTGCTGGCCCAGTGGCAATACGGCCTGGGGCGGGCCGTGGCGTGGACCTCCGACGCGCGCCAGCAGTGGGCGGCGCCATGGATCGGCACGCCCGAGTTCGGCACGCTGACCGCCCAGCTGGTGGCGTGGACCCTGCCCGCACAGGACTCCGAGGGCATCGAGGTGCGCTTCTCTCCCGGCGACGGTGGCACGCTCAACGTCGAGGTGAACTCGTACGACGACGATGGCACGCCGCGCAACTTCTACCGGACCATAGTGCGGCTCGTCGGGCCCGACCTGGAACCGTCGCAGACGACGCTGGAGCAGGTCGGGCCGGGCCGCTACGCCGGCACGGTCAGGGCCGCCGACCCGGGCGCCTACCTCGTCCGCGTGGCCCAGACGTATTCCGGCACCGATCGGACCGATGCGGCCAGTCGCACGCTCGGCATCGTGTCTCCGGCGGCCGACGAATATCGACGCCTCGGCGTTGACGCCGATGCCCTGGCGGGGTACGCGGCGGCCGGCGGCGGACGCGAGCTGGCGCTGAACGCCGAGGAGCCCGCGACCGAGGTGTGGCGCCACGATATCGCGGCAAGCGCGTTCCCGACGCCGATCTGGCCGTTCCTGCTGCTCCTCGCGATCGTGCTGGTGCCGATCGACATCGGCGTCCGTCGCGTGGCGCTGTCGCGTGCCGACCTCGTTCGCGCGCGGTCGTGGGCGGCTCGCCGCGTCGGCCTGGGTGGAGCCGACGAGCCAACCGCGGTCGCCGGATTGGAGGAGCTGCGCGCCGCGCGCGCCCGCGGCGGACGCCGCGCGGATCGAGGGGCCGTCACGGACGACGCGCCTCCCGGCCCGATCACCCCGCCGCCAACGGCTCGGCCCGTTGAAGCACAGTCTCCCCCGCCCCCGCCCGCGTCTTCCCCGGGAGCTGCCGAGCCGGTCGAGCCCGTCGCTCACGCCGAGACGCTGGCCGAGCGCCTGGCGCGCCAGCGCCGGGGGAACTGACCCCGGCATCTGGCATCATCGGGGCATGGCGACGCCCCCCATCCTGTGGTCCCCACCCGCCGACGTCGCCGAGCGCACCCGTGCCGGCCGCTTCATGCGGGCGCACGGCTTCGAGACCTACGACGCGCTGTGGCGCTGGTCGACCGACGACCTCGAAGGGTTCTGGCGAGCGGTGTGGATCGAGTTCGGCGTCGGGCCGGACCCGGGCATGGCGCTGGCCGACGCCACGATGCCCGGGGCACGCTGGTTCCCCACCGCGCGGCTCAACTGGGCGCAGCACTGCCTGAGGCTCGATGCGCGGACGGACGACCAGGTCGTGATCGTGGCGCGCTCACAGACGCGCGGGCGCGTGACGCTCACCAGGGCGCAGCTGCGCGACGCGGTGGCACGGACCCGCGCCGGCCTGCAGCGACTGGGCGTCGGACCCGGCGACCGCGTGGCGGCCTACCTGCCAAACGTGCCGGAGGCAGCGATCGGGCTGCTGGCCACCGCCTCGCTGGGAGCGGTCTGGGCAAGCTGCGCCCCAGAGTTTGGAACGCGCAGTGTCGTGGATCGGCTGGCGCAGATCGAGCCCAAGGTGCTGCTCACCATCGACGGCTACCGATACGGCGAGCGGGCCGTCGACCGCGCCGGCGAGGTGGCGGCCATCCGCGCTGCGCTGCCCAGCCTGGCCGCCACCGTCGTGCTGCCGTACCTCGAGCCAGACCCGGCCCGCATCCCCGACGCCTTGACGTGGGCGGAGCTGACCGCCTTGCCTGGCGAGCTCGAGTTCGCATCGGTGCCGTTCGACCATCCGCTGTTCATCCTGTACTCGTCGGGCACCACCGGGCTGCCCAAGCCGATCGTGCACGGCCACGGCGGGATCCTGCTTGAGCACCTCAAGATCCACGGGCTGCACCACGACCTGGGGCCGAACTCGCGGTTCTTCTGGTTCAGCACGACCGGCTGGATGATGTGGAACTACCTCGTCTCGGGGCTGGCGGTGGACGCCACGATCGTGATGTACGACGGCTCGCCGGCACACCCGGACCTCGGCGCGCTGTGGCGCATGGCGGCCGAGGAGGGCGTCACCTTCTTCGGGACATCGGCGCCGTACCTGATGGCCTGCCGCAAGGACGGCCTGCGGCCGGCCGAGCTGGCCGACCTGTCGGCACTGCGCGGGATCGGCTCGACCGGCGCCCCGCTGCCGGCCGAAGGCTTCCGCTACGTGTACGAGGCCATCGGCGCATCGGTCCATCTGCAGTCGGTGTCGGGCGGCACCGACGTGTGCACTGCGTTCGTCGGCGCCTCGCCCCTCGTGCCGGTATGGGAGGGCGAGATCAGCTGCCGCCACCTCGGCTGCGCGGTCGAGGCGTACTCGCCGTCGGGTCAGCCGGTCGTCGGCGTCGAGGGCGAGCTGGTCATCACCCGGCCGATGCCGTCGATGCCAGTCGGCTTCTGGAACGACCCCGACGGCTCCCGATATCGCGACGCGTACTTCTCGGCCTGGCCCGGCATCTGGCGCCACGGCGACTGGGTCACCTTCACCGAGCGCGGCTCGTGCGTCATCAGCGGCCGCTCGGACGCCACGCTCAACCGTGGCGGCGTGCGCATCGGCACCGCCGAGTTCTACGCGGTGGTCGAGGGCCTGCCGCAGGTGGCCGACTCGCTGGTCGTCCACCTTGATGACGGCGACCGCCTGCTGCTGTTCGTCGTCCTGCGCGATGGCGAGGCCCTGACCGATGCGTTTCGTACCACCATCGCCCGCGAGCTGCGGACCACGCTGTCGCCGCGCCACGTCCCTGACGAGGTCATCGCCGTTCCGGCCATCCCGCGCACGCTGTCGGGCAAGAAGCTCGAGGTGCCGGTCAAGCGCATCCTGTCGGGGACGCCAGCCGACGTCGCTGCGTCGCGCGGTTCGCTGGCGGACCCGACCTCGCTCGATGCGTTCGTCCGCCTCGCCGATGAGCCACGCGGCTGAACCCTCGAGGTCACGCGCCGATCCCTGACACCGATACCACGACGGCCGCCGAGTCCGGAACGTTGGCGGCCATCCGTTCGTCCGCGGTCACCAGGGGTAGGTCCAGGGTTGCGGCCAAGCCGATCCAGTGGGCATCTGCCCAGCTCACGCGCAGCTGGCGGCTCAGCGCGAGCAGAAGCTCGTCGTCACCCAGCAGCGGGTGCACCTCGGGCTCAAGCGCCTCGATCGCTCTCACCCTGTCGGCAACCGACTCCCAGACGATGCGTGACCGGCGCGCAGCCCGAACCAGCGCGCTGCGAACCTCGAAACTGAAATGACCGGCGACGACGGGCTCGATCTCGCCGGTCACGATGAGGTCGCGGAAGCGGACGGCAGGCGCGTGAGCGGGTTCGTCGCCGAGGACCCACGCGATGGCGACGCTGCTATCGACGATCGCCCGGCGCATCCGCGGGGTCCGGTCCATCCCGGTCGGCGCGCAGGTAGTCCACCGCGGACAGGCCGTCGGGGTCCGGCCGGCTGAGGGCAGCCAACCGGTCCATGTCGCTGGCGGCTGCCCTGCGCCGAGCGAGGAGCGCCCGCGAGTGGCGTTCGACCACGTCCTCGGTGTACGGCCATGGGCCGGGCCGCCACGCGCTCAGTTCGACCGCCACGCGATACGGCACGACCGCCTCGGCCACGACGTGGGCCGGCACGTCGACCAGGACGCGTCGCCCGACGCGTCGGCCGTGCAGCACTCCGCCTCGCAGGCGGCGCCAGACGGTGCGCTCCGTCACGCCGAGCCGGCGGGCCGCCTCCGGGACGTCAACTGACAGTGTCTCTGACATGTCATGACATCATATCACGCAGCAGGGGCCATGGCGGTCCCTACATCGCCCGGACGCCGAGCAGGTTGCGCGCGATGACCATGCGCTGGACCTGGCTCGTTCCCTCGCCGATCTCGGTCAGCTTCGCGTCGCGCAGGTAGCGCTC
>JADLBB010000293.1 GCA_020848055.1 Chloroflexota bacterium
GATGCCGCCGTGTCGGCCGCCTATGGCAGCGCCGGCGAGCGCTGCATGGCCATCAGCGTGGTCCTCGCCGTGGGCGACGTGGCCGATCCGCTGGTGGAGGCCATCGAGCAGCGCCTGCCCAAGGTCAAGGTCGGCCCGGGTGCGGAGGATGGCTCGGAGATGGGGCCGCTCATCACCCGCGAGCATCGCGACAAGGTGGCCTCGTACCTCGACTCGGGGGTGGCGCAGGGCGCCACCCTGCGCGCCGATGGTCGCCAGCACGTGCTGTACGACGCCGAGGGCGGAGGCTTCTTCCTGGGCCTCAGCCTGCTCGACCACGTCACGCCCGAGATGGAGTGCTACCGCAACGAGATCTTCGGCCCGGTGCTCGAGATCATCCGCGTGCCGACCTACACCGAGGCCATGCGCATCATCGACGCCAACCCGTATGCCAACGGCACCGCCATCTACACCCGCGACGGTGGAGCGGCGCGCGCCTTCCAGTTCGACGTGCCGGTCGGCATGGTCGGCATCAACGTGCCGATCCCGGTGCCGGTGGCCTACTACAGCTTCGGCGGCTGGAAGGCCTCGCTGTTCGGCGACCTGCACATGTACGGACCGGAGGGCATCCAGTTCTACACCCGCGCCAAGGTCGTCACCGCGCGCTGGCCGGATCCGGGCACCTCGTCGGTGGACCTGGGCTTCCCGCGCACGCGCTGAGGATCGGCTGAGGGACGGGTCGGTTGGCCTGGTCGGTCGCATCGGCGAGCCGTCAAGGGCCTGTCCCTCGTTCCTATACTCGTGGGCATGACAGATTCGATGGCAGCGGCGCGCGTGTACCGCAGTCCACTGCCCGAGATCGAGGTTCCCGATGCATTCCTGCATGACTTCGTGCTGGAGCGGGCCGCCCGGCTGTCCGACACGCCCGCGCTGATCGATGGGCCTTCGGGACGCACGCTGACCTTCGGGCAGGTGGCCGCCGGGGCCGCGCGGCTGGCCGGTGGGCTGGCGGCGAGGGGGTATCGGCGCGGCGACGTCATCGGTCTGTTCGCGCCGAACGTACCCGAGTGGGCGATCGCGTTTCTTGGTGTCTCGCGGCTGGGTGGCGTGGTCACGACCTTCAACTCGCTCGCCACCGTGACCGATCTCGTCGGGCAACTGAAGGACTCCGGTGCCAGGGCCCTCATCACCGTGGCGCCGTTCATGGATCGCGCGTTGCCCGCCGCGCAGCAGGCAGGCGTGACCGACATCCTGTCCATCGGCGACGCCGAGGGTGCGACGCCGATCAGCGCCATCATGGCCGGCGAGCAGGCGACGCCCGACGGTCCGGGCTCGCCCGACGACCTCGTGGTCCTGCCGTACTCAAGCGGCACGACCGGCCTGCCCAAGGGGGTCATGCTCACTCACCGCAACCTGGCGGTGAACGTGGCGCAGACCGCGGTCCAGCAGGACATCGCCGAGGGAGAGCGCCTGATCGGGATCCTGCCCTTCTATCACATCTACGGCCTGACGGTGGTGCTCAACCTTGGCCTCTGGCGCGGCACCACCATCGTCACCATGCCGCGCTTCGACCTCGAGGGGTTCCTCGACATCCTCGAGGGCCAGCGCATCACGCGCGCGTTCCTCGTGCCGCCCATCATCCTCGCGCTGGCCAAGCATCCCGCGGTCGAGGGACGCGACCTGTCTGCACTGCACCTGATCATGTCCGGCGCCGCGCCGCTCGATGCAGCCATCGAGGCCGCCGCCGCCGCGCGCGTCGGCTGTGTCGTGACCCAGGGCTACGGCATGACCGAGGCGAGCCCGGTGACGCATGCCACCTCCGACAAGCCCGGCTCGGCACGGCCGGGCAGTGTCGGTCCACTGGTCTCGAACACCGAGGGGCGCATCGTGGATCCGGCCACCGGCGTGGACGTCGAGCCGGGCACCGATGGCGAACTGCTCGTCCGGGGGCCGCAGGTCATGCGCGGCTACCTGAACAATCCTGAGGCCACCGCCGCGACCGTGGACGTGGAGGGTTGGCTGCACACCGGCGACATCGCGCGCGTTGATGCCGACGGCTACTTCTCGATCATCGACCGCGTCAAGGAGCTCATCAAGGTCAAGGGCTACCAGGTGCCGCCCGCCGAGCTGGAGGCGGTCCTGATCGGGCATCCATCGGTCACCGATGCGGCCGTCATCCCGGTGCCGGACGAGGAGTGCGGCGAGGTGCCCAAGGCCTTCGTCGTGCTGTCCCAGCCGATCGACTCCGATGCGCTCATGGCCTACGTCGCCGAGCGCGTGTCGCCATACAAGCGCATCCGCGAAGTCGAGGTGGTGGACGCCATCCCGAAATCCACGTCGGGCAAGATCCTGCGCCGCGTGCTGATCGACCAGGAGCGGGCCGCGCGCGCCTGACTCACCCGGAACCCATGACAAAGCCGGACAGCACCTCGTTGAAGGCGGGGTCCATCTGGGCCGCGTGGCCGGCGTTGGGCAGCACGCCGCGCCGCGCATCCAGCCTGGTGGCTATGGCGTCGCAGATCGCGTCGTAGACCTGGGAGTGGTCGCCGGACACGACCATCGAACGGATGCCGGCGTCGCGGATCGCATCCAGCGGTGGCTCGGAGTCCCACGGCGCGCGCTCGACCATCGTGGCCATGGTGGACTGCAGCAGCTCGCCTTCGAGCGGGTCCGGCGGGTCCCAGGCGATGCCGTTGAGGAACAGGAATCGCTCGAGGAACGCTCGGGGTTCGAGGTTCTCTGCGATAAGGCGCTCGAATCGGTCCATCAGCCGCCGCGTCGCCGGCAGGCCGGCAGCCAGGCCGAACGCTGGTGGCTCGATCACGGTCAGCGACCCCAACGTGGTCGCCTCAGCGCGGCCGGCCGCGAACAGCGCGACGACCCCACCGTACGAGTGGCCGACCAGGTGGTCGCCGGGCTCGAGCAGGTCGGCGATCGCGTCCGCCTCGCGCTCGTAATCGATCGAATCGGCCCGTGGCCCGGGCGGATAACCGGACAGGTGCGGGACGACCAGTCGGAAGCGGTCGGCCAGCGCGCGTTGGCGCGACCAGGTGCGCCAGCCGGGCGCGGTGCTGCCGTGGACCAGGACGAGGCGCGGCCCGGCGTCACCGAGCGCCTCGACGTGCAAGGTGGGGACATCTGGCATCGGTGTCCCCACCGTACCAGACCCGGCCGCGGCCGCATCGGTGGCAGAATGACGGGCGCATGACTGACCGATTCGAGACTCTCACCGTGCACGCCGGCGCGGAGCCCGACCCGCGCACCGGCGCCGTGGTGCCGGCCATCCAGATGAGCACGACCTTCAAGCAGGATGGCGTCGGCGGGCTGCGCGGTGGATTCGAGTATGGGCGCAGTGGAAACCCCACTCGCGCAGCGCTCGAGTCGGCCATCGTCGCACTAGAGAACGGGACGCACGGGCTCGCCTACGCGTCGGGCCTGGCGGCCACGCAGAACATCGGCTTCCTGCTCGAGCCGGGCGCCCGGCTGCTGATGAGCGACGACGTCTACGGCGGCACCTGGCGCCTGGCCGACAAGGTCTGGCGCCGGTACGGGATCACCACCGATACGGTCGACCTGGCCGACCTCGATGCCGCTACCGCGGCGCTGGGCGGTGAGCATCCGCCCCGCATGGTGTGGATCGAGACTCCGTCGAACCCGCTGCTCAAGATCGTGGACATCAGTGCCGTGGCGCGCCTGGCGGCCGCGGCAGGAGCCACGACCGTGGTGGACAACACGTTCGCCACGCCGTACCTGCAACGGCCGCTGGACCTCGGGGCGGACCTGGTCGTCCACTCGGCCACCAAGTACCTGGGCGGGCATTCGGACGTCATCGGCGGGCTGGTCGCGACCCGCTCGGACGCCCTCGCCGAGCGGCTGCGGTTCCACCAGAACGCCGCCGGCTCGGTGCCGAGCCCGTTCGACTGCTTCCTCGTCATGCGCGGCATGCGGACCCTGGCCGTGCGGATGGACCGCGCGGCGGCCAACGCCGCGGCGCTGGCGGCGTGGCTCGAATCGCGTCGTGAGGTCTCCCGGGTTCACTATCCCGGCCTGGCGTCTCACCCCGGCGCCGAGTTGGCGGCGCGCCAGATGCGACTGCCGGGCGCCATGCTCAGTTTCGAGCTGGCTGGAGGCGAGGTGGTGGCGCGACGTTTTGTGGCCGCAACCAGACTGTTCACCCTGGCCGAGTCACTCGGGGCGGTCGAGTCGCTCATCGAGCTTCCGGCGCCGATGACCCATGCCTCGGTGGCGGACTCGCGACTGGCGGTGTCGCCGTCGCTTGTGCGCCTGTCGATCGGCATCGAGGCGGTCGAGGATCTGCGCGCCGACCTCGAGGCGGCCTTTGCCGCATCGGATGCGTGAGCGACCGCGCGCCGCGCGAGGACGGCCCGACCGAGGTGGTCGAGACCGATTCGGGTGAGCTGGTCGAACGCCTGTCCGCCGGCACGGCCACGCTGCTCC
>JADLBB010000294.1 GCA_020848055.1 Chloroflexota bacterium
ATGGCTTGCCCAGCACCAGCGGCCCGAGAAAGTCCTTGAGCAGATGCCAGCACGTCTCGGTCGTTTCCGGGCAATAGTAGGGGTCGGACGGGCTGGCGCACTCGCCCCAGCCGGTGACTCCCTCGTCTGTGGCGACTCGCACCAGGATGTGGTCGAGATAGGTCTTGCTGCTGGAGCTGGTCGTGAACGGGCGGATCAGGTGCAGGCGCGCCAGTGTCAGGTCAATTCGCTCGATCCGCATGTCACTTCTCCTGCATGAAAGCGGCGGCTGTCGCCTGGCGCATGATACGTGATCCGGGCCACGAGATCGGCTAGCATGACGGTGGGTGCTGGGTGTCGGGCGCTGATCGCCCGTCCCACCGTGTCCACCCCGCCCACCCCGTCCACTCCAGTGTACGTTGGGCTGAGGGGTGGACACAGTGGACGCAGTGGACGCAGTGGACGGGGTGGACCAGCCCGGCCGACCAGCATCCAGCACACAGCACCCAGCAAAGGAGGACGCCTGTGAAGATCACCGATGTCAAAGCCGTGTCCATCGACCTCGGTATGCCGGAGCGGCCCTATGGCGACGCCGGGTTGATGCGTCAGAAGCGCGTCTTCGGCTATGTTGAGGTGTTCACCGACGAAGGCATCACCGGCTTCTGCCCCGGCGCGGCGACGCCCGCCGTCGTCGAGGGCGACCTCAAGCAGGTGCTGGTCGGGCAGAACCCTTTGGAGATCGAGGGGCTGTGGACGCAGATGTTCCAGGGCTGGCGCCATCCCAAGATGGACGAGGCACTGACGATCTCCAAAGTCGACATCGCCATCTGGGACATCATCGGCAAGGCGCTCGGGCAACCGACATGGCGACTGCTCGGCGGCGCGAGGCAGCGGGTGCCGGCCTACGGAGCCGGTGGCATGTACCAGGTTGGCAAGAGCATCGACGCGCTGGTGGCCGAGATGGTCGGCTTCGTCGAGGATGGCTTCGCCGCCGTCAAGATGAAGGTGGCCGGCGCGCCACTCAAAGAGGACGTGGCGCGTGTGCGCGCCGTGCGCCAGGCAATCGGGCCGGACGTCGAGCTCATGCTCGACATCAACCACGCCTGCACCGTCTCCGAGGCGATTCTGCTGGCGCGCGCCGTCGAGGACCAGCGCATCCACTGGCTCGAGGAGCCAGTCGCCCCCTGGGACTACCGCGGCTGCGCCGAGGTGGCGCGGGCGCTCGATATCCCGGTCGCCACCGGCGAGAACGTGACGCTGCTGACGCCGTTCCGCGATCTGATCGACGCCCGCGCCGCCGACATCATCCAGGCCGACCCGCTCTATTGCGGCGGCCTGACCGAGTGGCGCAAGATCGCTGCCTACGCGCAGGCGCACAACTTGCCGATGGCGCCGCACGGCAATCCGCACATCGGCGCGCACTGCGTCGCCGGCCTGCCCAATGGCCTGATCGTCGAAGTCGGGATGTATGCCGGGCGCAAGCCGGACCGGCCGCAAATCGTCGCGCCGCTGACCGTCGCGCAGGGTGTGCTGACGATGAGCGATGAGCCAGGCCACGGCCTGATCATCGACCGCGACGCCATCCGCTGGAACATGGAGCATCGCTGAGGCGAGCAGCCGGTTACCCGGCGGCACGATCCGCCGCCGGCTCCAGGACATAGAAGCAGCGCCGGCCAGTCGGACCATCTTCGCGGTGGAAGCCGGTGGCGCGGTAGCCGGCGGCAAAGGCGGCCTGGAAGGCGGCTCGCACCGCCAGTTGCCACTGCGCCGCGCGGGCCGGGTCTTCCATCCGCAACTGCCCCGTGGCGGCCGGGATCTCCAGCAAGCACGGCGTCGCGGCACGTGTCCCCAGCGGCGCCAGGTCGGGATGCGGTCCGTCGCTGCGCGTGACGATGAGCAGTGGCAACTCCCGCGTAGCGTGCACGGGGACCTGCGTGGCCGTGCGCGGCTCGGTCGCCCATTCGACGATTAGCCGATCAGTGGCGGCGCCGGCATTGAGCGTGTCGGTGCGTGAACCGTACATATCGACAACGTAGTGACCGCTGGTGGCGGCCAGCCGCGCCAGGTTGAAATGCGCGTTGCCCGCCTGCAGCGGGTCGAAGGCCCAGGCCAGCAGCGCCAGCCCCTCGGCCCGGGCGAACGCCCACTGCACCATCTTCAACTGATGGCCGATGCCGAGGCTCTGGTACTCGGGCACCACGCCGGTGAGCTGCGAGTAGAGACAGAGCCGGCCGGCGCTGCGGCCTAGAAAGGCAAATGACAGGCCGACCGCCTCACCGTCCGTCCGGAACGCACCAAGCACCAGACCGCCATGCAACTGCGCGCCGACCATCGTCGCCACTGGCACGATGTAGCCGTCGGCGGTGATGCCCCAGGCACGGCGCTGGGCCACTTGTAGCGCCTGGTAGTCCGCCACCGTGGCGGCGCGGCGAATGGTGATCTCATCGTCCATCAGCGGTTCCCTGCGCCGGACCGCGCGCTGATAGGCGGCCGCGCATCCGCCAGTCTACCAGAGTCGACCGGCATCGCACGGCGCCCCGCTGTGTTCACGCCCGGTGGATTCTGGATTCAGCACAGCGTTGACCGGCAGGCAGCGGCCTGTTAGGCTGCTGCTCAGGCCGGTAGCCGGGATGGCTGCTGACGTGCCGGGCGGATCGCCTCTGCGCGGGGTCATCGCCGTGGTTGGAAGGATCCTGGTGCGCGCCGATAGCGCGGCGTGGCCGTTGAATGGGCTGCATTGGGCACGCCCCGGCCGCTCGGCCTGGCGGCTGGGGCGGCGACAACTAGTCACCGGTCTGGCGGCGGCGACGGCGCTGGTCGACCCACGACTGGTCGCGGGTGAGTCGGCGCCTGACCCGCACGACCTGGCTAGCGCCGTCCTCGACGCGGTCAATGCGTTCCGGATCACCCAGGACCGCGAGCCGCTCACGCTGTCGCCCGGCTTGCAGGCCGCCGCCCAGGCGCACGCCGACGACATGGCCCGCAACGACTTTGTGGCGCACACCAGCAGCGATGGGACGAGCGCGGTCGAGCGCATCCGCCGCTACTATCCCTACAATACCTGGCTCGGCGAGAACGTTGCCGCCGGCTTCACCAATGCGGCCGCTGTTGTTGCCGGCTGGCAGGCATCGCCGCGTCACCGTGAGGGCTTGCTGATGGTCGAGTTTCGCGCCGCCGGCGTGGGCGTGGCCGTCAGCGAGCAGTCGCGCTATCGTTGGTTCTGGACCTGTGACCTGGGTGGCGAGCAGGACGGGGTATGATAGCAGCGCCGGCAGCACGGGCAACGCTGGGCGGCATTATCCTGGCCGGGGGGCAGAGCCGGCGCATGGGGCGGACCAAGGCGCTGCTCCGCCTCACCCCGGACGGCCCGACCCTGATCGAGCGCGTCGTCGCCGCGCTGCGCATCATCGCGAGCGAGATCGTCGTTGTCACCGACCGGCCGGAGGAGGTCGCCTTCCTCGGCTGCCGCACGACGGGCGACCTGTATCCCGGCCTGGGGCCGCTCGCCGGCCTCCACGCCGGTCTGACCGCACTAACCGCCGATCACGGCCTCGCTGTCGCCTGCGACATGCCGTTCCTCAGCCCTGTGCTGCTGGCGGCGATGGCCGCCGAGCCGCGCGACTATGACGTGCTGATCCCCCGCCGCGCCTCCGGCGACCTGGAGACCCTACACGCGATCTACAGCCGCGCCTGCCTGGCCCCGATGGCCGCGCAGCTGCAAGCCGGCGGCGGCCGCCTCGTCGGCTTCCTGCCTTACGTTCGCGTGCGCCCACTGGACGAGCCATGGCTGCGGCAGTATGATCCGGACCTGCGCGCGTTCGACAATCTCAACACGCCCGACGAGTTCGACGCCGCCCGCGCCCAGCCCCGACTACCGCACAACTGACCCCCGTCCCACTAGCTCTATTGGCTCTACTGGAGGCGCCATGTACGTGTTGCGGCAAGACGAGCCGGAACCGACGTCGATCTGGACCGACCGCATGCGCGGCGGTTACGCGCGCTGGGAGCCGGGCTTCGAGTGCGATTATCACTGCCACCAGGATGCCGAGGAGGTGTTCGTCTTCCTGGCCGGCCAGTGCGAGATCACGGTCGAGGGCGAGACACGCCTGTGCGGCCCGGGCGAGACCGTCTACACCACTCCGGACCAGCGCCACAAGCTGAAGGCGGTCGGCCCGGTGCCGCTGGAGATGTTCCTCGTCGTGGCGCCGAACCACAGCCCGACGCACACCATCACCCGGCCCGACGGCAGCGTCGTCAACCACGACCGAACAGTGCCGAAGAAGCGGCTACCGTAGCTGGGCGCCGGCAAAGGGTAGGTGGCGCCGGTCCACGCCGTCTACCGCGTCCACCCATCACGCCGGCGCACGCCGGGGTCCAGGCCCGCACCGGTGGCAGGCGCGTTGCACCGGTGCCCCTGGATGCCGGCTTTCGCCGGCATGAGTACCGGCGTGCCGGTACTCATCTCTGTTCCTCAGCATCCAGCACCCAGCATCCCAAAAGGAGCGCCCGATGACCGATCCGTCGCCGTTGCCGCCCGACCACCTCAACGAGATCGGCGTCCTGAAGCGCCGCGAGATCGAGGCGCGCATCCTCGGCCCGATGCTGGAGGCGCTCGGCCAGGAGTTCGGCCACGACCGCGTCCGCCAGATCGCCCGCGACACAATCGTGGCGCTCGCGCGCCAGCAGGGCGACCAGCTCGCGGCGGCGATGGGCGGCCGGTCGCTGGCGCACCTGGCCGACTCGATGGACAACTGGACCCGTGACGACGCCCTGCGCATCGACGTGCTGCAGCAGAACGAGGAGACATTCAGCTTCAATGTCACGCGCTGCCGCTACGCCGACATGTATCGCGCACTCGGCCTGGGCGACCTGGGGGCGCTGCTGTCGTGCAACCGCGATTACGCGCTGGTCGAGGGGTTCAGCCCTGAGGCCGAGCTGACGCGCACTCAGACGATCATGCAAGGCGCAACGCACTGCGACTTCCGCTACCGGCTCCGGCGCCCCAAAGCCGGCGACCGCACGCCACCGGCCTGACACGCCGCGGGTACGTCACTCGGCCGGATACCAGAGGCGCTCGCCAGGGAGACGGGCGCCTAGAGGATAGGCGAACCGCCTGACGGCGCTGGTCATCCCCTCGGTGGACCCGAACAGCGTCGGCACCTGGGATGCATAGGTCGCGATCGCCTCGATCTTTCGATCGAGGTACTCCCCGATCGCGATCCACGTCGCCGCCATCGTCGCCGTCAGTGCGCGCTGCTGCGTTTCGCCGCCCGGCCGCGCGACGTAGGGGAAGTCCTCGTACCAGCAGACCCGCCGGCCGGCTGCCACGAGCCGTTCGACGGCGGCGCGCGTCAGTTGATGGTCGACATGGCGACCTATGCCCAGCGGCGCGACGATCGTCGCTCGTGCTGTCGCCCGCCACAGGGCATCGACCACGGCAGCGATGCCCGCGATCAGCGCCGCCTCATCCGGCGCGACTGGCCCGAAGAGCGTGGCCTCGGTTGTGTAGCGGTCGCCCCGGTAGATGCAGTCGGGCACATCCAGCCAGATCGGCGTCGCGCCCAGCAGCGCCAGCGCGCGGCGGTCCTCGTCGCGGCGTGCGCCCACCAGATCGGCCGGGTCGCCCCAGCGTGCGTGCTGAAAGCGGGCAAAATCGGTCAGCGGCCCCACCGGCTGGCCGGCGCAGATAGTCAGGACAGCCGGCGCATCGCCCATCGCTGCGAACAGCGCCAGCGCGCCGCCACACGACAGCGCCGCGTCGTCCAGGTGCGGCGACAGTACCAGCCAGCGGCACCGGGCCAGGTCGGCAGCCGGCGACACGATGCTGATCTGGGCCGGCGCCCCGGCATGCCCGGCACGCTCGACACGGTCGTTGGCCATGGCTGCGCCCCCCTCCGGCTGCCCGTCACCTGCCGTTGGCCATCAGGGGTATGCTATCATGCCGGCCATGAGCGACGAACCGGCCCGCCCGTGGCGCCGCATTGCCACCCGGCTGCTGTGGCAGAGCCAGTGGTACGACCTGCGCCAAGACGCGGTGCGCACCCACACCGGCGCAACGATCACCTACACCTATCAGGACCACCCCGGCGCGGTCCTGGTCGTGCCGGTGACCGGGGACGGGCAGGTGGTCCTGCTGCGCCAATACCGCTACCTGCTCGATGCCTGGTGCTGGGAGGCGCCGG